>JAIRXN010000077.1 GCA_031268245.1 Treponema sp.
GTCGATGAGAAGTCCCTCCGGATAGGAAAAGGCCGTGATGATTCCCGGATTATCCGTCCCGGTATTCTCTTCGGTAATGTATTCCCGCCAGTGTTTTTTATTATTACTCCTGTCCAGGAACATGGCCTCCAGCATTGTCTCATAGGCGCCGATCAACAATAAGGCGTTATTGAGGACCCTGTATTCTTTATCAAGTTCCAGGTAGGCCTCGTTAAATTCATCAAAAGCCTGCTTTCCCCTGAACGAAAGTCCTTCGTATACAAGATTTAAGGCATTGATTTTTCCGGCGTTTTCTTCGAGTCTCTTTGCAATATCTTCCTGTGTCCATGCGGGGCTAAGCGAAGCGTTAATCATCCCGGCCGCCGCAAGATCGATGAGGGCCGATTTCCATTCTTCGATCTCCTGCTTGATCCATGACGGGATCTGATTCAGAGAACGATCGAAACGGCAAAGAAATTCCGTTAAAGCCTCTTCGGTTTTGAGGGGATCATCCAGAAAATACCGGACAAGTTTATCGGCAGAGGGGAGGTATCCCTCACCGGCTTCAATGTTCATGGATTCAAAGAGCAGCTTTAATTCCTCAGTGCTTTTGTTCCATGACATCTTCCTGTCCGCATCGCTCATGAACGCAATTGACTGGTAGATCTCAAACAGTCCCTGCCGGTAATAATATGAACCGAGTGCGTCACGAACAAAGGCTTCCGTTCCGTAAAATAAATTCTCTCCGGTCAAAAAACGGCGGATCGTTTCATTCTCATCCGCAAGGGCGGTAATTCCCCTTTCGTCGCCGTCATGTATCGCCTGTATCAGAGCATTCAGGGCTTCCATAAGACCGAGGATACTGTTTTCATCAGCAGGGTCGCCTGAATAAAACGCCGAAAGAAATTCAGCTTCTCCGTTATCCGCCTCAATACCAAGCAGACAGCCCAGGGCATCGTATTCAAGTTCAGCCCTGGCCTTTATCAGCGAGAGGCGGCTTTGTTCGGCTTTGATGTAACAGTCTTCCATGGAAAACGAATTTGCCATGAGCAGTTTAAGTCCTTCGATACGAATCTCGAGGGCGGCATCGGCCTCTTCCTTTGCCAGATTCGTAAAACCTGCAATAAGGACATTATAGGAGGCGGCGTCTCCGGGATTCTCATCCCTACAGCGGAAAAGATATGAAATCGTTTCATAGCGGGGATTATCTTCTTTAATGCCTGTTGCCGCAATCGAAACGGGAACGGAATCGGCGCCAAAAACTTTTATGGCATCCGCTTCTTCCTGCAGGGTTTCAAGGCTTTTCCCTCCGTCTCCCAGGACAAGTATCTTCAAAGCGGTACCCAGAATTTCAAGTTCCTGCGCTCCGCTCAGTTCAATTGCCCGTTCAAGGTAATTGATGTACGACGCATTCGTACCGTTCCTGTCCAATTGCTCCGCAGTTTCAAGAAGTTTTTTGTACTCATTCTTGAGTTGTTCTTCGATAATATCCGTCCGGTTGGTCTTATATGCACCGAGCAGTACCGAATATGCCTGATTGAGTTCCTCAAGGCGGGCCTCGGCCTCGGCAAGTTTTTTGGAAGATTCAAGAAGTTTTTTTTGTGCATCCAAAACATCAAGACCTGCATCGGATAATTCCGCCTGAATCTTCTCATAGGCGTCGATGGCTTCATGATAGTCCTTTTTTGCCGTTTCAAAGGCTTCTATACCCTCGGCCTCGGTAATTCTTCCGGAACTTAGATCCTCGGCATAATTCAGTACCGCCCTGGTTATTTCCGTCCGTCTTTCCCAATACGACGCGACTGCCCTGGCCTTTATAAGCTCGATCTGGTATTCGTCAAGATTAAAATCCTCGCTGTTTACGCCTTCATCAAGAATATCCTTCAGGGCTCCCGAACCCATGACCAAGGCAAAATCTTCCGCCAGCGCGTTCCTGGCTTCGAGGGCCCGTGAATAATATGAAGTAAAGAGTTTCCACCATTCATAAATTATCTGAAATGTTTCATACTTTGCCGCATATTTTTCCCTGTTGGTTATTTCTCCAAGTATGTCTTCGCCCTCATCATCTCTCCCGATTACGACACTTGTTGTCTCTTCATAGAATTTTTCCTCGCTGTTTATCCATGTAGAAAAATAACTTGAAAATATATCCGGAGCGCCGCCGTATCTTTGTCCCCAGAATCTTACATTCTCCCTGGCGCCTGTCAATACCTGGGATGAGGTAATATATATATCCACATAGGCTTTGGCCTTTGAGGCTCCCGAGTCGATCCGTTTTTGTGCATCCTGGGCAAATTCGACTTTAGCTTCGGCGATAGCCCTTTCGAGAGTCTGTGAAGCTTCCTTGAAAAGCAGTTCTCCGGCCTTGAGGAGTTCATCCGTTTCTTTTTCCCATTTCAGCCTGGAGATCTCAAGCTGCCTGAAGGCTTCGCTCCATTCTTCATTGCCGGTATCATAGCGTTCGTTCGCATCTCTTTGCCATTCGAGGCGGCGGACAAGGAAACGTTCCTCCGCTTCAGTCCATGCATTGAGTCCCCGTTCAAACTGAATACGGTACTGTTCAAGCCATTCCTCTCCGGCGAGTACCAGATCTCCGGTTCCTGCCTCTGCGGCGTCAATGCGGCTTTTTAGCGCACGTATTCCTTCATCGCATATTGCCTGTGCCGTGCCGATTAGTTCCGACGTAATTTCGGCGGCGGCCTTATCTTCACTCTTCTTCCGGAGACTGTAGTAATCCCCTGTACGCCGGGCAAGAAACAGACGTTCCTCCCTGGAGGCAAGTTCTTCGAATTCTTTCTGCAGGCTGAATTTTTTCTCCGTAAGCGTATCCCTGATGTTTTGTTCCAGGCCGATCCTCTTGTCTTCACCAATGTAACACAGTACCTCAGGTATCATGTAGAGAACGAATTCCTGATATGCCGCCTCTCCGCCGTCAAGAGCCGTCCTGACTTCATCCCTCCAAAGATAACGGTCGCTTTCAATTTCCCGTCCTTCCTCCCACGGTCTTACAGGTTCGGGATCTCCTGAGGCGGGATCAAAAATGACATTCCCGTCTTCATCGAGATGCCAGGTATAATGTATCTGGACCGCGTCCAGTCTCTGTGACAAGTGATCCATAATACCGGTCTGTATAAAGAACCGTTCAAAGAGCCATGTGGTAAAACGTCTCTCCAGTTCATCCTCAGTCCAGTCCTTAAGGAGGTTTTTTGCTTCAGCAAAGAGAAACGGATCATCATAAAACTCGCATGCGAGTTTTTCCCACGATTCGGAGGCAAGGTTTATGCCTCTCTCCGCGGCCTGCATCCAGGCTTCAGGACTCGTTTCCATATCCGCCATACTAAAATGGTAATCAAATACAGGCTGGTTAAAACCCTTAACATCAGGTCTTGTCTGGGCAAACAGACAGAGAGTCAAAGAAAACAGGTACACCTTTATGAAGATGTTCCTTACGGTACGAGAAGAAAGAGTGAGCATACATGGCCCCGAATCTTGATACCCGCCCTGCACAAGCAGGACTTCTTACCATGACCACTTTAGTTCTTTCCATTTACAAATCATTTGAGCTTCTGCAAAACCCGGTTAGTGCGGACCTGCGATCCGTTGCAGAAGCTCTTGCAGTTCTTTTTTCAAACAAAATAAACAGCGCCGGTACCAGGGTAATGGAACAGATAAATGAAGCCAGCACACCCCAGAAAATAACAAGCGACAGGATCTGTACCAGATTCCCCGGTTCTCCGGCGCTGAAAAACAGGGGGAATGCTCCGGCCATGGTGGTGCCGGCGGTGGCTAAAAGGAGCGGGGAC
Organism: Treponema sp.; assembly: GCA_031268245.1. Taxonomy (GTDB): domain Bacteria; phylum Spirochaetota; class Spirochaetia; order Treponematales; family Breznakiellaceae; genus JAIRNJ01. Next base: position 3,783 of record JAIRXN010000077.1, read on the forward strand.
TTTGATCTGAGAATAAAGTATATGTCCCGGGAAGAAAGCCGCTTCCCGGGGGGCAGGGAAGCCAGGGCTCCTTCAACAAGAACTGCGGCATTCACCGCGATACCCGACAGTGCTATAAATGACGCTGCCGCCGCTTCGTTCAACGGCTTCCCGAGGATCAGGAGAATCAATAACGGCAATGCCAGGGAAGGAGGGATCACCGGCAGGATGACAAGCGGAGCCTTGAGAGACTCACTGGATGCGGCTATGACCATGGAACAGAAGAGCAGGGCAAGAAGAAACCACAACATCGTCCCGGAAAGATTTTCAGCCTGTTTTATGGCATCCTGATCAAAGACAATGCTGTAAGCGGGCGGAAGTTTCATTCTATCGAAGAGAGGCATGATCAACTTTTGCAGCCGCCGCGGATCAAGCGGCCCCGTGCGGATCGTAAATGAAGCGCTGCGGCGTCTTCCCTGCCTTTCAATGGCGCTGCCTTCCCGGCTTTCCGCAACCTTCATGAGAGAGTCAACCCTGACCGGGTATGCATCTTTAAGTGTCAGCGGAATGGAAAGGACTTTTTCTTTGTCCGGGATACCGGCTCCCAGGACACGGACGTCTACCTCTCCCGAATCCTCAAGACGCTTATAGGCGACAGGACCGTGAACATTCCGGCGTATCGTGTCCGCTGCGGAATAGAACCACGCTCCGGCTTCACGGAAACGTTCCCTGTCAGGGTAAAGATCGATGCGTCCTCCGCCGTCCTTGAAATTGAGTACCGTTTCTCTTACGAGTCCCGAAGACGCCGAAAGCCCGGCGGCCTCACGGGCAAATTTTCTGCAGAGGGATGAATCGTCCCCGAAGACACTGATAGTCCAGTTCCTCTCGCCGCTTCCTGTTTCCGGAAAATAGATAAAGGCCCCGTTTATACCGATGCGTCTGATTTCTTTCTTTAAGTCTTCAGGCTTTTCCTTTTCAGGATCAAAATTGATGAGCAGGGAACCTGAACCGGGACGGGCGGAACTCTGAATATGTTTTACCGCGGAATTTTCTTTCAGCTTCCCGGAAAATATTCCCAGGAGTCTATCCGCTTCTTCCGCACGGAAACCTCCTTCAAATTCTATATGGGCATAGATGGAACCGGGACTTTCATTTCCTCCCGGATCGGGGGGGATAAATCCAAGGGCCAGTATGCCGCCTCCGCTGAGTATCAAGGCCGCGGCAACACAAAGCATGGGATGCCGCAGTACCAATCCTGCGGAAAAAGCCAATGTTCTTAAGCTTCTGCGTTTTATAAAACGCAGTAATGCTGAAAGTTTTTGCCGTACAGTCTCCATACCCTGCACCCGGGAATGACGGGAATCATTGTTCAGGATTCCCGGACGAGATACGGCGGCCTCTCCGCGGTTTCCGCCCCTGAATATGAATGGAGGCAGAATACTGAAAGAGGCAAGCAGGGCGATAAGGGTGATCGTTCCGGATCCCCAGGCAAGAGTTCTGCACTCTTCACCGATATCCATAAGGACAAGGGGTATGAGCGCGGCGATTGTAGTACATGATGATGAAATGAGCGGAGGCGCCAGTGAACCCAGTACCCTTAAACCTTCCGCCGCCGTTTCCGCTCTCCTCAGTTCCCATGCAAGTATGATGACCGCATCAACTGCCGCCCCAAGTCCTGAGGCTATGCCTGAGAGGAGAGGTCTGTCCGGAGAAAAGCCGAAGAAAACGAGGAGGCCCAAAGAAAAAACAGAGATGAGCGGCACAGAAAGAAAAACCGCGGGAGAAACTTTCCCTCCGGGCATCATAAGAAAAGTCATCAATGAAACCGCCAGGGCTCCTTCAAGGGCCGCCAGTATAAGGGATCTGAAAGCCTTCGTTTCCTCCTCTCCCCGATCGAGCAATACCTGAAAATCAAGAGGCAGATCTTTAATGGCTTCCAGTTCCTTCTTTATTTCACGGGAAAGTTTGCCGAGTTTCGCCCCCGATGCAGGCATGACCATGATGCCTGCGGCCCTCTCTCCGTCGAGCCTGGAATAAGTATCAGGTTCCCTTTCTCCTTCACGGATCTCCGCAATATCTTCAAGATTGATACGGACTCCATTGATGTTGAAAGACGCTTTTTTGAGGTCTTCAAGTTTACGGTAACGGCCGTCAAGAACCAGAAGGGTCTTGCGGTTTCCGTCTTCAATCCGGCCTGCGGGCAGAACAAGATCGTTGCCGGCAAGGGAGGAGGCCAGATCCAATGGACTGATTCCCATGGCTGCGGAACGCTGGGGATCCACGGCAATACGGATCTCCCGGTTTGCAATGCCTGAAAGCTCCACTTCTCCGGCTCCGGCAAGGGCTTCAAAGCGCGGTTTTACAAAACGTTCAAGCATTTCGGATAAGTTTCCGCTCTTCGTTCCTGCTTCCCCGCGTGAAAATACAGCCGCGGACCAGACGGGAATACGCGAGTTGCTTGACGAAAGGATCTCTGGCCGCTGTACCGATCCGGGTAAAGTTTCATACACTTCTTCTACCGCATCCCGGACAGCCTCATAACGCCCGTAAGAAGCGAAGTCAGGATCGAAGCGAAGAAAGGCTCTCACTCTTCCGTTCTCACTGGTACTGGTAATATGGAGAAGTCCCGGCAGAGGCGCCAGGGTATCCTCCAGAGGAATGGCGATGCTTCGTTCCATTTCCTCCGCATCGATTCCGTAGTGTCTGAAGGTGAGAGTATAGGAAGAGGCGTCGTATTCCCTCCGGTTATCCCTCATGGCAAGAAGGGCAATGGAAACGGAGGCGGCCATCATCAGGATACAGAAGGCGGCATGTTTTCTTTCAAGCCAGGAATTTGCTTTCATTTAAATCTTTCTCCTGACAAGAACGCTTAATACATGCGGCATGATAAACAGGCACAGTAAAGTGGAGGCGCTGATTCCGCCCAGCATGGCCGCGGCCATGGATCGCTGGGAGGCCCCCAGAGGAAAACAGACCAGGGGCAGAAGAGCAAAGACTGTAGTTATAGTGGTGATCGATATTGCCCGGAAACGCTCAACGGCGCCGCTCCGGAAGGCTTCTTCGGCCTGCATGGTTCCGTCCAGCTTTTCCATGCCTATCTCGTAAAGGATGATGGCATTATTTACCGACAAGCCAAAAAGCACCGCAAGGCCGAGGACGGCTCCCGAATCGAGAGAAGCGCCGCTTAAAAAAAGAGCCGGGCCCGCTCCTGCCAGCGAAAAGGGAATGCTGAACATAAGAACAAGAGGAAGAAGGAATGATTCAAATTGCGCACCCATCACCAGATAGAGAAGGAGGATCACCAGGACAAGCGTGATGATAAGGCTCTGCCTGTAGCGTGTAAAAACCGACTCATCGGAACGGGTCAAATTCCAGGCGCCTCGGGATTTGAAGAGTTCATTCAAAACATTTCCCGGAGCGTCTTTAACGCTTACATACACCACATCGGAGCGGTTCAGCCTGGAGAGAGTTTCCGGGGATTCAAGGCGCTCTATCCTGCAGAGGCTTCCCAGAAATGCGGAGTTTCCTTCCCCAAGGGCTATGGGGATATTTAGGAGAGAAGCCGCAGTACCCAGAAGATCATCTTCCGTCTTTCCCTTAAGTCTTACCGGTATGGGTCTTCCGCCGGGCTCAAGCTGTCCTGTTGTTATACCGTCCGTGATCGAATGGAGGAGTCCTGCCAAATCCGCCGCCTGTATGCCAAGCTGCGCGGAAGCTTCACGGTCAGGGTAGATACGGAATTCCGGCCTTGAATGGGAAGGGTCAAGAATTATCTCCGTTCCTTCCCCAAGTTTTTCCCTGAGAAAACCGGCCAATTCTTTTGCCCTGAACATTGTCTCTTCGGGGTTTCTTCCCCGGACTGCCATGACTCTGGATTCGGAAAGACCCAACAGTTTTTCTACATTGTTCTGCGGGAAAGATACATTGATTTCCCCTTCGGAATAGTTTTCAAGAAGCCGCCTGATTTCATCCCTGGCTTCCTGACTCTTTGTTCCGGGACTGATAAAGCAGTGGAAGATCAACTCCTCTTCGCGGTAGCCGCTTTCCGAAAGACGTATCAGATCTTCGTCCTCGGCGCCCGCATAAGCAAAGACTCCGCGGATACCGGGAAGTCCGCCAAGAAGCAGCGTCAGTTTCCTGCCTTTTTCCGGCATGGATTCAAGCATATAACCCGGCGGAAAGAGAACCGAAAGACGCAATTCCCTTTCTTCATCAGGACTCACAAAGTGACGCGGCCTTGAAACAAGGATAAAAATACCGGCGCCGACCAGCAGGGCGGCAAGAAGAATCATGCGTAAAGAATCTGAAGTTACCAGACGAAGGAATTTTCCGTAGAATTCTTCAAGCCTCCCGGAAGAAGTGTCCCTGCAGGTTTTGAAACAGAGCCTGTAAAGTGAAGGAAGACAAAACTGTGCATAGATCCAGCCTGCCGCAATGGAAACCACCAGAGCTATGGACAGATCCCCAAACAGCGCTCCCAGGGGGCCGGGAAGGAAGAGAATGGGCACAAAGACTACCGCGGTGGTAAGAAGGGAAGCCGCCCCCGACAGCATTACTGTTGACGCAGCTTCTCCTGTCTCCGCTGCCGAAGGGGCGGCGGCATTGGTTCCGAAACGCCGGTGGAGGACCTCAAGAACGATGACAGCCGAATCGGAAACCATGCCTATTCCCAGAGCAAGGCCTCCAAGGCTCATGCTGTTCAGGGAAGTTCCCCGGACGGCAATGGCGCATAAACCCGCGGCAGTTGAAACCGGTATTGCAATGGCGGCCAGAAAACTGGAACGCGGATGCCGGATAAAAAAATAGAGGGAGAAAACTACCGCGAAAACCCCAAGGGCGGCGGAGACAAGAAGATTCTTCAATGCCCCCGAAATGAGGGAAGATGAATCATAAACCAGAAAAAACTCCCCGTCATTCCCGAAATTTTCTCTTGCCTCTTCCAGCAGCTTTCCGATTTCCCTGGAGAGGCGTGAAGGATCCGATCCGGGACGGCGGTATATCTTGAGAGCAGCGGCTTCCTCTCCATTCAGAATAAAGAGACTCTTCTTTTCCGCCTTTCTCAGGGAAACACCGGCGGCATCGGAGAGCCTAAAGGATCCTCCCGCACCCGAAAGACTCAGGGAAGCCAATTCTTCCGCAGAACCGGGCCGGCCCGAAGAAACCACTACCAGTTCCCTGTCTCCTTCCCTTGCCATCCCCGCAGGCATATTCATTGTTTCCGAAGAGAGTAAGTCCGCCAAAGAGGAAACGGTGATCCCCCGGACGGCAAGCTGTCTCACGTCCGCCTCTACCAGTTCTTCCATTTCATCCCCGCCGAGGAGTATCACCTGTCCTATGCCTCCAAGCCGTCTCAACCGTGCCTTGAGTTCATACTCCGCAAGATTTCTGGCGAAGCTGCCGTCCCCATGACGGCTCTGGACAGCGATGATGCAGAACGGTTCGTTTTCGACAGTGCCGGAAGAAACTGCGGGCTTATTCACTCCCTCAGGCAGGGAAGGCCACACCGCATCCACCGCTTCACGGACAAGAACCGCCGCCGCAGCTCCGTCAATACCCCAGCGGAAATCAAGAATGATAAGGGAAAAGTTATCCCGCGATACACTCCTCATGTTCTCAAGACCTTTAACCGGAGAGAGGGCATCTTCGACAGGAATAGTGAGAAGGGATCGGATCTCCTGCGCCCCCATTCCCGGCCAGGATGTTTTCACCGTGACCCGGTTAAGCGCAAGACCGGGAAGCTGTTCAAGGGGCAGCCTTGCGGCGAAAAAAACCGCAGCAACGAGAAGAGCGCAGAGCATCATAATAACTGCCACAGGCCGGCCCGCAAAGGCGCTTATCAATCCCTTCATATTTCCTACTTTAAAAGGGGAAGCCGGTACTCTTCCCCGGTATTACCGTTACTGTCGAGGAATCCTGAATCAATGACAAAACTCACCACGCCTGAGGATACGGAGTTGATAAGGATTCCGCGTACTTCCAGCCGCCTGTAGTTTTCCCATTCTGAAACCGCTTCACTTATACTGAAGTTTTCATCCACTACCATGCGGGGATTAAAGGAAACAGCTCCGTTTGTTGCCTCCACACGGAAACAGCGGGCTATCTCCAGAGGATCTATTGAGGCTCCGCCTGAAGTTTCAAAGTAAAGTTCTATCCAACTGTCAACATCTACCTTGTAGGGATAATGATAAATTTCGGCGGTAAGAGGGAGGCCCGCATAGGCATCGGAAGCAGTATAGCTGCGGGGCATGTAGTTCAGGGGATCTCCGGGAGCCATGGGAAACCTGATACCCCTAAATACAGGCGGTCGTGAAGACTCGCCGTCCGCGCAAAAGGTAAAGACAAAACTGTCCGTACTTGTGTTTCCGGCAGCATCCGTAACGCCCTCCCCGAGGCGCACTATAAAACGGCTTCCCCAGAGAGGCGCTTCCTTTAAGCTGAACCTTAGCTCCGTTCCGGACAGCGACTCTGCTTCAAGAACAAGGCCGGATACAGCCTCGCAGGAGAGACACTGTTTTACCGAAAGAACATCTACCGGTTCCGGGAAGCGGAGAAGCAGAACCGATGTCTTTCCCCAGCCCGAATTCACGGTATTTCCCTCCCCATCATCCGCCTGCAACAGCGTTTCTGTCATTCCGTCAATCCGCCATGCCCCGGCCAGGAAGGGTTTCTCTCTGTCGGTTCCGGCGGTAAAACTTACAGACCTCTCCTCGCCCATGGAAAGGCCCGTTTTACCCTTCAGGGAAGACTGAATGCCGAGTGTATAACACGTACCGGGCTTCCAATCCTCTGCCGGTATAAAGACCGCCGTATCAGGTTTATAAGAGATCCAGATTCCCTGAAGAGCCGGACTCAGGCTGACAGAATCTGTGCATGAAGATATGGAAATATCTTCCGAAAATTCAAGACGGATACTTCCCCTCACCTGTGTCATGGTTCCGCCGTCTTCGGGAAACACCGACACAAGCTTGGGACGTGAAACAGGCGGACGGGTACTAAAACTGCCTTCAAAACTCCTGTCCATGGAAAGACCGCCGCTGTCTTTGGCGTCCGCTGTTATACTGATAACATATTCATGATTCTGCTCGAGAGGCGCCCTGGGGATAAAATATATACGTTCCCCCTTCCAGAGGAAGTCCCCTTCAAGATTTGTACCATCTTCACTCAGGCTAAAGTACCGTTCAACACTAAGCCTGTCCGGATCATGGGAAAGAAGAACCGAAACCTCAATGTTCCCGGGCTCTTCCATGAAGCCTTCACCCGGATTCCAGGACAGCACTTCAAATGGAGAGAGGCGGAGCAGATCGCAGCCTGAAAAACAAAGGGAAGACAAAATGAGCGCCCAAAACGGTGAAAAAACAGGTTTTTTCATTCGACTGCCTCCAGCATAATCGCCGCATCATCCCGGAAATAGATGCCGCTCCCGTTACCGACACCGCTCCTGCCGCCGGGGATGAGAAGCCTGTAATAGTGTTTCTCTCCGCTCATTCCCGAAACGAGACCTTCCCATTCCATCCTCAGGGTATCGGGCGAGAGCCAGCTTACAAAACGGAGGCGGGGCATGGCGAGATCCGCAGGAAAAAAAGAACTCAGGCTGATACGCAGCGGAGCGTCCCGCTTTGCCTCTTCGCTGAAAGGATAGAGAAAGCGGATGTTATAACGGAGTACCCCGTCCAGGGCAGGATCAACTTCCACAGGCACCGTTTGTTCGGGAGAACCTGAAATTTCAGGACCTCCGTTTGCAGAAAACGAATAAATGCGGAGATACGGAATCGCCGTCCTGAAACCAAGACTGAAGTCCGCTTCCATTTCAAGGCCCGCAGTATCCCTGGCTTCCGCAGAAACGGTAAGGACATAGAAACTTTCAGGTTCCGGATCACGATCCGGAATATACACAAGCGATGAAGGGGAAAGCCGTTCCGTCCTGCCGCTCAGTCCCGGTTCAAACCGGATCTGCTTAAGGAAATTTTCGCCCATGGGCTTGCTGAAATATATGGCGATGGCGAGGCCCGGTCTTAATCCGTCTTCAAGTTTTTCTCCTGTAGGAAACCAGCTTCCCCCGGAAAAGAGCAGGGGGTAACATTCCAGAACCGAGGGCCGCAGGCGATCAAGATCCGTGGTGAACTGCCCGGAAACCTTCCTTGCCAGCGGGACGCCTTCGCGGCTTTCGGCTCCTGTTCCCATGCTCCATTGATAAACTTTCCATGCCTCAAGATTTTTTTGGGCGCGAACAACAAGAATCCTGTCATCATCTTTCCATTCAAACACCTTCCCGGAAAAAGCACTCACCGTAAAGTCCCTCTCTGTACTGAGCCTGTCCATAGGCACGGAAAATTTCAATTCTATCCGTCCTTCTTCCGTACTTATCCCAACGGATGCTCCGTCCTCAGGATACGAAGCCTCTACTACCGGAGAGGAGGAACGGGACAGGGCATAAAAGGGTATGTGATTATCCAGCCTGATGTCCCGCTTATCCCTTGTATACACAGTCCCGGAAACAGAGAGAGTATAGCGTCTGCCCGGCGTCCAGGGAGAGAGCGGGATAAAAATGAGACTGTTGTTTTCCCAATGGAGATCTCCCTCAATATTTCCGCCTGTATAGTGAACCTTCAGGATACCGGAACTTTCATGTTCTTCCATTTCGGTATCAAAATATACCGATACCGGCGAGTACGGCTCTTCCAGCACTGTTTCCGCCTCCGAAGGAAAATATCCGTATCCTACCGGGCGGAGATCCGCAAAACCACATGACAGCAATACTGCGGCAGGAATGATAATGGCGGCTGCCTTATTCAAGAACCACATGGATACCTTCCCGGAAACCTGATTCAGGCCGTTCCACCGCCACTTCCCCGGCATTGAGACCTGAGCGTATCTCCCGTTCTTCACCCATCGGCATGCCGAGTTCAACCTTTCGGATGGAAAGAACACCGCCCTTTATCACAAAGACACTTCCCGTCTGTTCATTCTGTTTCAAAATAGAAGTTTCCTTTATAACTACCGACTGTCTGCCCTCCCCCAGACTGATCACCGAGCGGACAAACATGCCCGGTTTTAATTTCTCAAATGAAGAGCGGCCTTCGCCTTCGGGAGAAGGCAGCAGCACCCGTACCAAAAGACTTAATGATTGACTATCCGCTTGTGGATAAACCAGATCCACCAAACCTTCCCTCCAGATCCCGGAGCCATCCCCTTCGACAAGAACCCGTGCAGGCATACCTTTTTCGATCCTCATTGCTTCCGATTCCCGGATGGGAAAGACAGCATAAAAGGAATCGGTATTCATAATGGTAAGTATTTTATCTTCCCGTTTGACTCGTTCACCTTCCTCAAGATAACGGGCCCCTACTACAGCGCCGGCAGGACTGCGGATCTGAAGTTCTTCAAGGGCAATTTTTGCCGATTCCAGTTCCCGCTGCGCGGCCAGGAGCCGCGCCTCCGCGGAAGCCAATTCCGCACGGAGTCCCAGCGTCTTTACCTCAATAAAACTTTTCATGGGTTCATCCCCATTCCCGGGAACGACGCCCGCGGTCAAAAGATCCTGTTCCCTGAGTCCAACTTTGCGGATGGAAAGCTCCTTTTCCATGAGCGCAATTTCCGACAGAAGGTTTTCCAGTTCAAAATTCCTGCTCCTTATTTCTTCTTCAGTCACGCCTCCGGCATCGAAGAGCGCCTCTTCGATTTTGAATTTACGGACACCCTCCTCATAGTTTTTCCGTGCATGGATCAGTTCCGCTTCCGCTTTTTCAATACCGAGGATCTCCGCCTCGGCCCGGAATTCTCCTTCCAGAAGCCTGGAATACGCCAGATCCAGATCCGCCTTTACCTGCGCATAGCCGTCCTCCGCCCTCTGCAGAGCCAAATCGAATTGGGGATTTTCCAGTTCGACAAGCAGATCCCCCCTGTTTACCCGGTCGCCTTCCCGAAAACGGATACGCAGTATCCTTGCATCCTGGGGAGCGGCTACATCTATCTTGGTAAGATAGGAAAGAGAACCGAATCCCGAAACTTCGTCCGGGATCTTCCGCAATCCGGCTTCAATTCCCCTGACCTGTAACGGCGCCTCTTCCCCTGTCTTGATACCGGTTCTGCAGGAAAGCAAAGCCAGAACCGCACAAAATATACCGAGCTTCTTGCAAAACCCGGTTAGTGCGGACCTGCGGTCCGTTGCAGAAGCTCTTGCAGTTTTTCGCCCTACGGTCTGCAAAACTGCATTTTTTAGAGGTTACTCTTTCAAAACTGAAGTTTTGAAAGAGGCTCTGTCTATAAAATCAACTGCACTACAAGGCCCACGGTAACGGGAATAGCCAGGTTGTCAATGTCTTCCAGAGGCAGAGCCTCTACCGCGGCGGCGGTCAAAGCGGCGATGCAGGAAACCCGAAGATCCCCTGAAACCCGGAGAGCGGCTATAAATACGGCAATAAAACAGGCGCCTGAGCCTTCAAGGCTCTTTCCAAAGAGAAAGGGGGGACGGATCTGACCAAACAATTTACCGGCAAGACTTGCAAAACCATCTCCAAAAGCAAGGGCATAGATTGCAATGGAAGCTGCAGGGGAAGGATAGAGGAGGATGGCCAGCAATGCTCCCAGCCCCAGGGTTACAGGCCCCAGCACAAAACGCCCCTGATCCCGAAAACGGGAAGCTGCGCTGGTAAGGGCCGAAACAAAGGGAACCGTAACCCCCACAAGGCGGAGGCTTTCCAGATACACATAGAAGAGAGTACCGGCCATGAGGAAAAGCATAGTGAGGAACCGGTTATATGAAGCCATTAGAGGGCTTAAAGCGATAAGGAAATGGATGGATTTTCTGACAATTTCCGTTCTCAATTCCCTGAACTTTTCCACCGGAAAGGCATTCAGGGCCGTCCCCACAAAATAAGGCAACCGGGTTCTCGTATCACTCATGCGAAAATACAAGCAAAAACCATGCCAAACGGAATCCACTTTTTCGAGAGCCGGAAAACTCATTCTAACTCCTATACGAGCGGCGGTATCGCCGCGTATATAACCGAAATTAACACGAAGTGTTAATATAACTCCTTATGATATAAAACATTACCAAAAAAACCTTCCGAATGCAAGTACTTTCTGTTTTCACTTCTGTATAATTATTAAGACAGAAGAAATTCAAAAATTACTACCATGGGAACCTGCCCGGCTTTATTCTTCCCGGTCTTTGCTCCGGATCACGTTCCGCTGAATCTTACCGCTGATAGTCTTGGGCAGCTCGTTTACAAACTCCACGATACGGGGATACTTGTAAGGCGCCGTAACCCGTTTTACGTGATTCTGAAGCTCCTTCTTAAGTTCTTCCGACGCTGCAAAACCCCGCGCAAGGACGACGGTGGCCTTGACCACCTGGCCCCGCATGGGATCGGGAGCGGCGGTTACGGCGCATTCCAGCACCGAAGGATGCTCCATCAGGGCGCTTTCCACCTCGAAGGGGCCGATCCGGTAACCGGAACATTTGATCACGTCGTCGTTCCGGCCTACAAACCAGTAGTAGCCCTCATCATCATGCCAGGCCATGTCCCCGGTACTATAGATCCCATCGCGCCAGGCCGCTGAGGTTATCTCCCGATCCTTCCAGTAAGCCCGGAAGAGTCCGGGAACAGGGCCGAGCCCCGGCTCCATCCCGGCGACCGGATCGTCGTACATGTTTTTTCCCGCCGCGGTCATGCTGATGTTGCCGACAATACCATCATCGCAAGCCTTGCCTTCTTCATCGAGAAGCCGGAGGCCATAGAGGGGGGCCGGCTTTCCCATGGAGCCGGGTTTTACCGCAAGCCACTTGAAGGCGGCGGCCAGCACCGAAGTTTCCGACTGACCGAAACCTTCCCGAATCTCAAGGCCGGTCAATTCCCTGAAGCGGTGGTAGACTTCCGGGCTGAGGGGCTCCCCTGCCACCGAGGTATGTTCAATGAAGCTGAAGTCCCAGCCGGAAAGGTCTTCCTTTATGAGAAAACGGAAGATCGTAGCGGGGGCACAGAAGGTGGCGGGCCGGAGGCGCTGAATGGCATCCAGCATACCCTTTGGCGTAAATTTTTCAGTATCGTAGGCGCCGATGGCAGCCCCGCAGATCCACTGCCCGTAGATCTTCCCCCAGGCAAATTTTGCCCAGCCTGAATCGGTCTGGGTCATGTGGACTTTATTCTCCCGGACACAGTGCCAGTACTTTGCGGTAACGATGTGCCCCAGGGGCAGCGAATGATTATGGAGCACCATCTTTGGCATGCCGGTGGTGCCGGAAGAAAAGTAGATCAACATCGGGTCCGCGGTTTTGGTACCTTTTTCCCCGGCGGGACGCAGGAATACCGCGTCAGCCTTTTCGATTTCGGCCTTCATATCGATGAAAGGAGCGGGAATGACGCCGTCTTTCAGAATCCCGTTTCCATAACCGCCTACAAGGGCGGCCGCCCTGAGAGTCTTGCATTCCTTCAGCGCGATTTTAATGTTTTCCGTCAGTTCGGGATCGTCCACGCTGACAAGGAATTTTACATCCGCCACATTGCAACGGTAGACAATGTCTTTCATGGTAAGCTGGTAGGTGCCGGGGATGCAGACGGCGCCTATCTTCATCAGGGCGCACATCAGTATCCATACTTCGGGACGCTGTTTCAATATCAGCATCACAACGTCCCCTTTCCCAATGCCCATCGAAAGAAACGCATTGGCGGCCTTGCCGGAAAGTCTTTTCATGTCGGCAAAGCTGTAGCGTTTCATGTCGCCTTCATCATTTGTCCACAGGAGAGCCAGTTTATCTTTTTCAAGCCCGGCCCATTCATCTACCACATCGAAGGCAAAGTTGAAATTTTCAGGAACAGTACAGGTATAGTTTTCGTAAAAATCTTCATAGCTTTCGAAATCGATCCGGGGGCAGTAACGGGAGAGAATTTTGTCTGTTTCATTCATGCCGCTCATTCCTGTATGATGGTGATAAATTCAGCCGGTCCGTCGATGGCGCTTTGTCCATGGGGCAGCCGCGCGTCAAAGTAGATCGAGTCCCCCTCTTCCAGGTCGTGACTCCGTCCGTTTACCGTAACCCGAACCTTGCCCCGGACCACATAGTTGAATTCCTGCCCGGAGTGCCTCACGGGGGAAGCCGGCTCCTTCTCCGGGTCAAGATACACCTGCAGGGGCTCCATTGTCCGGCACTTGAAGTTGTAGGCCAGGCTGGAAAATTCATAACCGGGGTAGCGTTCCACGCGCACTCCCTTCCCTGCCCTGCAGACACTGGCGGTATCCATCCGCGCCTCTTCCCCGGTGAGCAGCACGGTTATGTCCGTACCCAGCCTGCCCGCTATCTTGTAGAGGGCGCTGATCGGTATATCCGACTCCCCGCTCTCGTAGGCGGCATAGGTTTCCCGGGGAATGCCTACATCCTTTGCCATATCCATGGCGCTGATCTCAAGAATCTCCCGCAGTTCACGGATACGGCCCGGTACCTGGGCAATTTCATCCATGTTATTTTCCTTCTTATCCCCTTGCCAAAAAAGCAAAAATATCCCGGCCTATGATACGGTCCTTATTGTCCCGTATTTCCAGCGGCAGTTTTACTGTCTCGTCTCCATGCCACTCGCAGCGGCTCATGTCTGCACGGAGTCCTTCCAGGGACTTGTTCCTGATCGCCGCGACATAATCACCGATGCTGTCCATTTTTTCGGCAAGCTTTACGCCGAATATGTTTCCGGTTTCAAATTGATCCTCTTCGTGAATATCCGAGCCTGCGGTAACGGGGAGTCTAAGCTTTTCGGCATAGCGCAGGGCCAGGGCATCGTAGGAATACTCGGCATTCCCGCCGTTGACGGCCTCCACCGCGTCTACGCAGCCTGCGGAGAGGATAACCCTGCGGATGTAGTGATGCTGTCTAAACGGGTGGGCCTGAACCACGCAGCCGCCCGCTTCCCGTACCGCCCGGTACTGCCCGGCCCGTGTCCAGCTTCCGGCCTCGGGATGATCCAATAGCCAGTCTTTTCCAATGCCGTAGACAAGGTAGTCGTCACAGCTGTCGTAGGTTTCTTCCCAGCCGAAGAACACATCCAGCCCCTGCCGCTGACCTTCGTTCCAGGCCTCTTCGTAGCCCTGGCAGAAACGCTTTACCCACTCCTTCCAGGGCAGATTCCGGTTCACCGCCGTGTTTCCCCGGAAGAAGTGATCCGTGACGATGATGCCCCGAAAGCCTTCATCCCTGTAGTGTTTGATATAATCCGATCCCAGGGAAACCCCGCAGGCGCTGGAGATTGATGTGTGCAGATGGGTTTCGTAGAGAAAACTCATAAAGGCTTCCGGAAGGGAATATTCACCTCCGCTTCGCTGCGGCCCGGCGGAATGTTCCGGACGTTTATTTCTTCTTCTGGGCCGAAAGCCATTCAAGAATCCGGGTATCTTTACCGCCTATCTCCTCGTGTATCCAGTTGTTGTACACATAGATCCAGGAACAGTGGCCTCCATATTCGTAATTGCTGCCGTCCCGGTTTTTCCATGTGCCGGAAAGATCTCTCACATCACGGAGGTAACTGTAGTAGACATTCGGGGCGCCCAGTTTGATCATCCGGTCATAGGTAGCCAGGGAATGTTTAACCGCCGGAACCACGGCATCCGTAGCCGCATTGACATACCATGTGGGAAGCTTCAATACCGGGTTGAGAGCCTCATCGCTTATGCGGCTGTCCAGAGCAGGGGAACAGACCGGAATAGCGGCGGCAAAGAAGTCCGGGTATTCAAGGATCAGAACCTGCGTCATAAAGCCGCCGTTGGAAAGGCCGCCTACGTAGATTCTCTTCCGGTCTATGCCGGGATTCTTTTCAACATATTCGTCGATGAGCGCCTTGAGAACCCTGGTATACTTGCTTGTATTTTTACCAAGTCCGTACTGGGGATCTCCGGCCACCTTCTTGCTCCGCCTTCCCGCATCCATCCAGAAGGTCGGGCTCTGGGGAACAAGCACATAGGCGCCGCCGAAGATCTTCTGGATTTCGGGAGCGGCAAAGACACAGGCCTTGTTACCTGCAAGGGGGAGCGAAGGATTCTTTCCTCCCTCGGCCCAGCCGTGCAGCCAGATGATCAGAGGGAGATTGGACTCCTTATGAGCGCCGGCCGGCTTGAAGTCCGCATAACGGAGGTTCATCTTGCCGTATTCCTTGTCTTTGCAGGAGAATTTCCCCGAAAGATTAAAAATCTCTATCTGCGGCCGGTACGTTTTTTTAAGAACATCCGCCCTGAATGAGGGGATGCCCGGAATAGACTTCTTCGTGATTATCGTATACTTGCATTCGATCCAGATAATCCGGGTTTCATCATAATTTATGGGTGAACAAAGCGAATCTTCCGGCGAAGAGACCAGTTCCAGGGTAAGAAACTGCCCCGCATCCGCCCTGTTGCCCTTTCCGTCGGACACATAGGCATCGGATACCTTTCTTTCCCCCTGGGCAACAAGACCGGCTGCGCTCCTGCCTTTTTTCCCGGCGGGCTTTTTCCCTGCCTTGTCCGCATCCTGGACGGCAATCCGGCTGTCAAAGCGGCTTACCTGCACACTAAAAGCGCTGATATCAATAGGAAGCGCCGTGCGTTTTTTCCCAATGCCCATAATCAATTTCGTGACCGAAGGGCCGAAATCAAGAATTTCTACTACCTGATCGTAGGTCATAATATCTCCTGAATAGTAATTGTTGCCCCTATTCTGACCGGAAAAGCTCATTTTTTCAAGGGGTATCGTATTGCTTCGTCGAAAATCATGCCTTTTCGCCCCTGTCTCAAGGCAGCCCCGGCCCGGAACGTCTCTTCAAACTGGTCCTGGTTCGCAAAAACCTGCTCATTATCATCATCGAAGCCATGTCTCAGATCCCCTCAATATTATCGACCGCCTGCCCCCGGTTTTCGGCGGCTACGGCGCTGGGGGTTTTCCCCTCATATGCGTTTACTTATTACTATTGATTAACCACGGACAACACGGACTTTTGGCTGAAATTCTCTCTTTTGTCCGTGCTTGTCCAAGTTCTGCGAAGCAGAACAGCTGTCCGTGGTTATCTTTTTTCAAAGTAAACGTATATGCCCTAAACCACCTCCGCCTAAAATCGTTTTATCCCGGCTTCTTTTGGAGGGATTTCTGCGATTAGACCACCGCCTTTGAACTCCCTCCTACTCTTTTATAAGTTCCTTTATTCCCGTTACCAGTCCCGCGAGATTCTGAATATCCGAAGGGATGATGATCTTGGTTGCCTTGCCGTCCGCCACCTTTTGCAGGGCTTCAAGGCTCTTGAGCCTGATGAGGGGCTCGTCGGCGGCAACGCCCTTGAGCATGGACAGTCCTTCGGCGGTAGCTTTCTGAACCGAAAGGATCGCCTGAGCCTCTCCTTCGGCCTCGCGGATGGCGGCTTCCTTGGCGGCCTCCGCCTGCAGGATTACTGCGGCCTTATCCGCTTCGGCCTTGAGTATGGCCGAGGCTTTCTGTCCTTCCGCCACAAGGATCGCCGACTGCTTCTCCCCTTCCGCCCTTAAAATGGATTCCCGCCTCTCCCGCTCGGCCCTCATCTGCTTTTCCATGGCTTCCAGAATGCTCTTTGGGGGCGTGATATTCTTTACCTCTACACGGTTTACTTTGATTCCCCAGGGATCGGTGGCTTCGTCAAGAACACTGCGCATGCGGCTGTTGATCATGTCCCGGCTGGTGAGGGTTTCATCCAGTTCCAGTTCGCCGATAATGTTCCTGAGGGTAGTCGTAGCAAGATTTTCTATGGCGCTGATCGGGTTCACTACTCCGTAAGTATAAAGCTTGGGATCGGTGATCTGGAAGTAGACCACCGTGTCTATCATCATGGTAACATTATCCTTGGTGATTACAGGCTGCGGATCAAAGTCCGCCACCTGTTCCTTGAGGATCACCCGGTTTATCACCCTTTCGATGAAGGGGAGCTTGATGTGGAGTCCTACATTCCATGTAGCGCTGTAGGCTCCCAGACGTTCAACCACCTGGGCATTCGACTGGGACACAATTCTGACGTTAGTAATGATAAGCAGTACGATTAGTACCACCAGCACAATTACGGCATAAGGCATGATTCATTTCTCCTTTTCATTGATGGAATTATTTTCAAGGGGCCGCACAATAGCCCGCACGCCCTCTATCCTGACAACGGTACATTTGCTGCCCTCGTTTATTTCCTGATTGTCTTCCCCGTGCGCCGACCAGATCTGCCCGGCCAGCTTTACTTCACCCTTTTCAAATTCGGTGATCTCTTTGATAACCAGGGCCGTCTTGCCGATGAGTGCGTCAATATTGGTTTTCTCTCTGCCGACCTTCAATTTTTTTACCGCAATGGGCCGGGTAAAAACAAGAAGCAGCGCGGCAAGGGCCACAAAGATTATAAGCTGTACGATGAGAGGAACCGGCGCCATGGAAACAAAGATCAGTACCACCGCGGAAATGGCAAACCAGATGGTGGTCAGTCCCACGGTAAAGAGTTCGATAAGGGCGAGAATAACCGCGACGGCAAGCCAGAACCAGGGGCCAAAAAGAAAAAACATAAAATCCATGATACGTCCTTAACGAGTAAGCCGGGCGGTTCTGGTCAGAGTAACTTTCCCGCCGATGGACACCGACCGGACAAGACCGTTTTTCATGTTGACTCTTGTCTCTATCGTTCCGCCCGGCTGTCTGAGACTGAAACAATGTTCGGCCTGTCCCTTTCCGCCGCCGGCGGCATTGCCGACGGTATTACCGGCGGCATTTCTACTGAGCCAGACCCCCAGGGCCGCCGAACCGGAACCGCAGCTTGACTCAAATACCAGAGTCCCCGTGGCATAGACATACACCAAAGGGATCAACTCCCGCCCTTCTTCATCCCAGAAGAGGAGTCCAAGGGCCTGCGGAGTCCCCTCTTCGGCTTCGATAATTTTCTTCACACCGTAGAACATCTTTTCGGCAGGCTTAAAACCCGGCGCTATTACATGGGTGATACCGTCAAACACAATTACGGGCAGGGAGCGGCCTTCATACTCTATCACTTTTTCCGCGGCAGGCCCGGGTATTTCCACTTCCGCATTCCCGGTCTCCGTATCGACCCTGACAGGAATGTTCCCCTTCATTCCGCTGATTTCGACAGAAACGGTGTGTTTCCCGCGGAGGCCGGAAAGGCCGGCGACATAGAGACCGAAACTCCGGGCGGCATTGCCGCAGAACTCTCCGCCGGACATTTCAAGCCGCCAGAATTTCTGTGCCTCACCATCAGGTTCGGTAACAAAACCAACCTGTTCCACCTTCAGAACCTTGTCCGCTATAATCGTCTGAGCCAGGGAGACTCTGTCCTCCACGGGGCCTGAAACAAGGGCGGTAATGTTTCCTGCCGGGTCTGCGATAACCAGTTCCGGGGCGGAGTCTTCAGCTTTCATGCGTCCCTCCTGCATGGACAAGCCTGCCTCCGGCAATAAGCGCCCGGATACCTTCGGAGGGAAGGGCGCAGGCATCAATGCCGTAAGAGGCTCTGTCGGCTATCTTCTCAAAGTCAAAGAGCACGAGATCCGCATCGCAGCCTTCCTGCAGTCTTCCTTTTTTTTCTAGTCCCAGTCTTTGGGCCGGGTTCAGGGTAAGTTTGCGCAGTCCTTCGATTAAGGGGAAGGATTTCTTTTCCCTTACAAATTCTTTCAGGAAGCGGGCCGGGGAACCGGCGGAACGGGGATGCCCCTTGATATGATCCCCGCTCAGGGTGAGTAAGGCATCGCTCCCCACACAGGCATATTCGAGTTTATAGGCAGCTTCAATGTCCTCAAAAGGCATCGCATTATGACAGGCAACCATGGTGTCTTCCGGCGCAGTGCGGAGTTTTTCAAAAAGTTCAGGCGTACAGTACCGGCCCGCCATTTCTCCGGAAATAAGTTCCAGATCCTCAATGCCGAAGTTGAATTCATCAAAACCCTGATCAAAGACCGCGGACTGTATGGAGGTGGCCCAGACATTGTATGGATACACATCGACATATATATCGGCGCCGCTTTTACGGGCCTTGTCAATCAGGAGGGCGGCCTTTTTAATATTATTCTCCCCCGCAGTATTTTTTCCGTACACATTGGATGCCAGATGGGAAATCTGCAGGGCCGCCCCGGTAATCTCCGCCGCCGCGAGTACCTCTTCTACCCCCTCCAGCGCACGGGCGGGAACATCATGGCGCATGTGAACCGCAAAAAACTTTCCCGCTTCCGCGGCGGCGGAGCAGAGGGCAACGAGTTCTCCGAATTCCGTTCCCGGCGCGTATTGCAGGCCGAATGAAATTCCCGCAGCCCCTTCCTTCAATGCGGCAGCGGCCATATTTTTCAGTTTCACAATCTGCGCGGGAGAAGCCCTGTCATAGTCCCCAAGCCCAAGCCTTTGTCTCAGGCTGACATTGCCGATAAGACTCATGCAGTTGATGGGAAGTCTGAGATCTTCCAGCTTCTGCAGATAGGCCCCCATGGGATAATTGCTGTAACCGCAGTTACCCCCCATAATAAAGGTATTGCCGGTACGCATGGCGCATACGGAGATCGTATTCGGGAAAAAAAACCGATTCTCCAGAGGCTTGTTGAGGGGGCCGGCGCCGCCTTCGATAGTATCTTCGTGAGTGTGGATATCGATAAAACCGGGCGCGAGGATGAGTCCCCCGCCGTCAATCTCCTGCCTTCCGGCAAGGCTGTTCCGGCTCAGGGCGGCAATACTCCCCCCGTTTATGCCCGTATTGAGAATTTCATCGGTTCCGGTTTCAGGGTCTATGACCCGCGCTCCGGCGATAACCATGTCATAAAGAGCCATACAACCTCCCCCGAACTAAACCAATATGATATTATGCTTATTATAAAGGAGGAATCCATGGTTGAAAAGAGACAGAAAACATGAACCTGATCCTGTTTGAGGAGCATGAGCTGGGGAAGGCCCTCTCCCGATGGGACAAAAGAACCGTACACCTCCTCAAGGTACTGCACAGGAAAACCGGTGACAGTTTTGATGCGGGCCTTCTGGGAGGGATGCGGGGTCAGGGCCGTATCGAAAAGATAAACATCGACGGTTCGGTCCTCGTATCCCTCAAACTGGATGAGGCCGCCCCGGAACGCCTTCCCCTGCGGGTGGCGGTAGGCTTCCCCAGGCCCATACAACTCAAACGCCTCCTGCGGGATCTTTCCAGCCTGGGAATCAGCGCGGTAGATCTTCTGGAAACGGAACTGGGAGAAAAAAGCTACCGGGATACAAACCTGCTTAAAAACGGCGGAGCCCGCGCCGCCTTTATCGAAGGGGCCGTACAGTCCCGGGATACCAGCATTCCCGAATTGGCTGTCTACGGCAGCCTTGGGGAATGGCTTGAGGCGAGACCCTGGGACAGGCAGGGGAATACAGGGAAGCTTCTTTCCGTGCGTACCGTGCCTCTTCTGGTGGCCGCGGACAATGTAAGGCCGGAAGGCGCCATGGCCCGGCTTTCCCCGGTACAGCGGCCCGTGGTATTGGCCGTGGGAAGCGAGCGGGGCTGGTCGGACACGGAACGGGGCAGCCTTGAAACCGCAGGATTTCTGCGGCTTTCCCTCGGGCCGCGGGCGCTCCGCACGGAAACCGCCTGTGTGGCAGCCGCAATTATTGCCATGGAAAAAATCGGAGCACTGGAGGATTGGTGATGAATCAGGATCAGGTAAAACAAAAATTGCTTTCCATTGAAGACGCCCCGCTGGAATTTTCCCTTATCTTTTCCGGTAAGCAGAGCAGGAAGGTCAACGGCCTCTACAAGCCGGATTCCCGCGAGATCATCATCCACAACAGAAATTTTGACAGTAGTACTGCCGCGGGAACCGGCCTGCTTCTCTACACCGCCATTCATGAATATGCCCACCATCTGCATGCCTGTTCGCACGGAGGGAAGCTGCCGGGCAGAGCCCATACATCCGAGTTCTGGGCGATCTTTCACGGGCTTCTCGAAAAGGCGGAAAAGAAAGGGATCTATGAGGATGTCTTTTCGCTCTCCGCGGAACTTACGGCGCTCACCGAAAAAATCAGAAACAAGTGCCTTGCCGGCAACGGGAACCTTGTCAAGGAACTGGGGAAACAGCTCCTCAGGGCAAGTGAAATTTGCCGGGAAATCGGCGCCCGTTTTGAAGACTACATCGACCGGGTACTCCGTATCCCCCGGCAGGCTGCGACCATGGCAATAAAAATACATGAATACGATCTGAAACCCGAAACCGGTGCGGACAATATGCGTTTCCTTGCAGGCATCAGAAACGACGAAGACCGGGCCGCCGCGGAAGAAGCCCTCATCAAAGGTAAAAGTCCCGACATGGTAAAGACAGCCCTGAAATCCAGACCCGCCGCAACAATCGATCCGCGGGAAAGCCTTGAAAGGGAAAAACTCCGCCTTGAGCGGACAATCGCCTCCCTCAGTAAACGGCTTGAAGAGATAAATGCGGAGCTTGGGGAAAGGTGAACCGGCGATTAATCAGAGTTGTTCAATAACTTCAGCTTTTGGAACGGCCTTAATTTTTAACTAAAGCTGCCGATAATGGGAGCATGAAAAGGGTGTATTACGCTGTTTTACCGTGTACAATTCTGTTTTTTTGTTTGTCTTTCCGGGTCTTTGCCCAGACGCCAGCGCCCCAGAGCAGCGGCGGAAACGAGATACGGTCTTCCCGGTCTCTTTTCCCGGCCCTTTACTTTTCGGAGAACCTTGCGGCGATGCAGCTTCAGAATGCGGGGAAACCGTATGGGGCTTCCAGTTATGGAGAGATGCAGGCCCTTGCCCGGGCGAATGAAGAGTCCCTTTCCCTGCTGCTCAACAGCGATATTCTGGCCTATTACGGCCACCCTAATTCCAAAAACATGGGGATTCTGGGCCGTTATTCCATCGAAGAACTGGATGCCATGCTCAGCGGGTTAGCCGCCGAATATGAGTCGGTGAGTAACGGTCGGAAGGTGAGAAAAGCCTTCTATATCATCTACGGTACGGTATGGCCCGAGGGGGAAATCGGTATTCTGAAAGATGAAACCGTCCTCAAATATATCCGTTACGGACTTGAAAACGATATTCTTGTTTTTCTCGATCACCAGATTGGCCGTTACGATCCCATCAGTTCCCTGAAGAAGCTTCTCCCCTGGCTGCAGTATCCCAATGTGCATCTGGCCCTTGATCCGGAATGGAGGACTGACAAGCCGATGCAGGAGATCGGTACTGTTTCTGCCGGGGAATTGAATCAGGCCCAAAAAATAAT
Organism: Treponema sp.; assembly: GCA_031268245.1. Taxonomy (GTDB): domain Bacteria; phylum Spirochaetota; class Spirochaetia; order Treponematales; family Breznakiellaceae; genus JAIRNJ01. Next base: position 25,974 of record JAIRXN010000077.1, read on the forward strand.
GGAAGACTACATCATCGAACATCATATTCCCGGTGAACGGCTTCTGATGATCCATCAGTTCAACTGGCGGATGATCTCGGAACGGGAACGGGTATCCACTGCCTTTGAACGGGTGCGGCTTGTACATTGCGCCGATGGTTTCGGGAATCCGCATCTCAAGCGGGGTTCCTATGCCTTCAATGCGGAGGCGGCCAACATGCCGGTCAAGGGTTTCAAGCTATTCTACAATTCCGGGATTCCCGGCGCGGGTTATGACGATCCTCTGCTCAAGCCGGAAGAGGTCTATGCATTAAATCCCCGTCCGTATATCATCATATATCAATAGGAAATCCAATGGCAGAAACAGTACGTTTGAGAGAGAAAATTGCCTATGGCGCCAGCGATGTAGCGTCAAACCTCTCCTGGGGGACGGTAGGCAGCTTTCTCATGATCTACTATACCGATGTGGCAAAGATTCCCGCCCTGGCGGTGGGAACCCTTTTCCTCTTTACCCGTATCTGGGATGCAGTCAACGATCCCATCATGGGTATCATCATCGACAAGACTCATAGCCGCTGGGGGAAATGCCGTCCCTACTTTCTCTGGATGTGTCTGCCCCTGGGAGTCCTCATGATCCTTACCTACTCGGTGCCGCAGTTCAGCGGTATGGGCAAGCTGGTTTACGCATACATAACCTTTACCCTCCTGGGAATGGTCTATACGGCTATCAATATTCCTGTAACGGCGATTCTGCCCAGGCTCTCTTCCGATCCGGGCCAGCGTACCGTTCTGGGGGCTTTCAGGATGTTCGGGGCTCTGATGGGCGGCATTCTGGTAAATGCCCTGACCTACCCGGCGGTCCTTGCCCTGGGAAAGGGGAGTCTCCAGCGGGGTTACACAACGACACTGAGCATATATGCCGTTGTTGCCGTCGTCCTTTTTCTCTTTGCCTTCTTCAATGTAAAAGAGATCCGCCTTGAAAAATCCGAAAAGAAAGTAAGCATTGCCGAAGGAATACGCGCCGCAAAGGGTAACCTTCCCTGGCTTTTGGTTCTCTTTGTGGGCCTTGTATTGCAGCTTACCATGGGCATGCGGGGCGCCGCGCAGATATACTACTGCAAGTATGTATTAAAGAATGAAAACCTTATCGCAATTCTGGGCGCCATGGCTGTCGTCATGCTGATTCCGGTTGTCTGTCTTCCCGCCGTGGTAAAGAGGCTGGGAAAACGCAATACCGTCAGCATGGGGATACTGCTGGCCCTGGCGGGCAGCATAACCGTTCTGTTTTCAGGATCATCAATTCCTTTGCTTTTTGCCGGGAATATTGTCATATTTATCGGTTTCGGTTTCTCCTTCGGGCTTCTCTTTGTGCTCATCTCCGATACGGTTGACTACGGTGAATGGAAAAACAACGTGCGCTCGGAAGGCTTCCTCTCCGCGGCGGCCAGCTTTGGGCAGAAGCTCGGCATAGGGCTGGGCGGCGCATTTGCCGCATGGGTGCTTGGTTTCAGCGGCTATATTGAAAATGCGGTTCAGCAGAACCCCGGCGCTCTGGCCGCAATCCGCTTCAACTATGCGGTAGTTCCCGTGCTGGCCTGCATCATCATATTCGTATTGATGTGCTTCTACGGCATGGACAAGATAACGCCCCAGATGACGGCGGATCTTGAAAAGCGGCATGCACAGGAAGCTTAGGGTAACGCTAATCAGCGCTTCCTTAGACAACGCCGGTTAACCGGCGGCGGTACTTAATACCCTAAGGTTTTATCAACGATACCGCGGAGTTCCTCTCCCCTTACATAGCGGCCCAGGTTTTCCAGTGCGATTTCCAGGGCCAGCTTGCCGTAACAGGGATGCATTCCCGCATAGTGGCCCGAAATAATAACATTATCCAGATCCCAGAGGGGCGATGAAGGCGGCAGGGGTTCTATTCCGGTAACATCCAGCAGGGCTCCCGCAATCCACCGGGTTTTAAGGGCATCTATCAGGGCCGCCTCATCGGTGGTAGAACCTCTGCCGACGTTGACATAGAGACTGCCCTGCTTCATAAGACCGAATTCCGCGACGCCGAAGATATGCCTTGTTTCGGGAGTCGCGGGAAGAATGTTTACCACGAGATCCGCTTCCCCCAGCAATTCGGGCAGATCTTCTATTCCGGCAACCTTTACACCGGGAAGCGAATCTTTACCCGGAAGGCCCGCCGCAGAACGCTCAGGGTTTCTGCGCAGTCCCGTTACCTTCATGTTAAAGGCTCTTGCCACGCGGGCCATCATCTCCCCGATGCGGCCATAGCCCAGAATGAGCATGTTCTTCCCTTCAAGGATTGCAGTTTCACTGTCATTGATGCGCAGCCATTCCTTCCGCGTCCGGGCCTCAAAGACTTTGGGGAAACTTCTGTTCCAGGCAAGAATAAGGCCGAAGGTATGCTCGGCAAGCTGCTGGCCGTGCATACCCGATGTACTGGTAAGAACAAAGGGAAGACCCTTCAATTCGGGGAACTGTTGCAGCCGGTCCGCACCGGCCGACCAGAGCTGCACCCATGCAAGACGGGGCATGCGGGCAAGCAGATGAAAGGGCACGTCCCCAAAACCAATCTCGATACGGTCAAGATTTTCTTCAATAATCCTGTCGTCAAGCGTAACAAGCAGATCCCTGCCGCCTCCCGCCTCCCTGATCCTTTCTGCCGCTCCGGGAGGTATCCGGTCTGCCTCCATCGAAAAAAGAATGATCCCGTTTTTCTCCATGCTTTATCTCCGCATTTTTTTTCTGGACATTAATTTTCGATAGTATGAATATTGATCCGGGCGCTGTCAAGTTAACGAAGCCGCGCTGCACTCGCCCTGCGGTACCTTGAAGACTTCTACTTTATTCTTCAGGAGGATTTCTTCCGCTTGTCCGGAAATACCCTCATCGGTATACACGGCGGATACATCTTCCGTACGAATCAGACCGACTACACCCTGCTGATAAAATTTTTCAGATTCGGTAAGCACAAGAATCTGCCGGGCCTGTTCGGCCAGATCCTGTACCGTCTGGGCCCGGAGGTGATCTTTGCTGGTAAAGCCGAAACCGGGAGAAAAGCCGTCGGCGCCGATAAAATACTTGTCCGAAAAGAAAACCTCTCCGCATTTGCGGGTCATGGGGCCCACCATCACCTGGGATTCACTCTGGTAATAGCCTCCCAAAAGGATGATCTTGCCGCTGGATGCAAAACGGAGATGATTTGCAATAAAGGCCGAATTGGTCACTATTGTTACATCCCGTTTACTGTGAACCAGTTCCTCCGCAAGAAGCGTACAGCAGGAACCTGACTCAATCATCACTGTTTCGCCTTCTTCCACACCTGCCGCCGCCAGACGGGCAAGGCGCTGCTTTGTTTCATAGTGGGTTGCCATGCGCCTTCCTACATCGTCTATGCCATCAATGCAGGCATAGCCATGCTCCCGCCGGATGAGTCCCCGTTCTTCCAGAGAATCCAAATCTTTACGCACTGTAACCTGCGAAACCTGCAGCATATTTGCAAGTACTGTAACTTCCATACGAAGGTTCCGGGTTAAAGCCTCAAGAATCTTGTTATGCCTATTCGTCATTCTTCTTTCTCCTAAATTGTCAAAAAGGTTTACAGCGCGCTTTGGAACTGCAAGCATAAATTAGTTGCTGTGCAATTTCTTATCTATAAAATAATAAAATTACTAAAATAGTCAAGAAAATAGTTTTATTTGAAGTCAAAATAGTATCTATCCGAAAAGTAACCGGTTTTGTGGATATATGGGCTTTTTTCGGCCTTTTTTGAGGTCAAAAAGGCGCCTGCCTGTGCATGGCCGGAGGCTGGGTGTACCTGACCGCGGCGCCTGACCTGGCCGGAAGGTCATCGGCTGGGGGGCAGCAGGGAGCCCTTTTATATTCTGCAGGGCCAGGGACGATCATTTTGCAACCGGCGCCGGATACTCCGACAGCATGGATTTTGGTGTGTATGTAGAGCCCCGTGCGGAAATTTCTTTTATTCCCACAGAACGGCTTAACTTCTCCCTGTACTGCTCCTGGAGGAGCCTTGAGGCCGGTCCGGGAAGTTCCGGTTCCCGGAAAACCGGGGTACATACCGGCGGTATAACTACCGGATTGGAAAACGAGTCTGGGGCGGCATGGAAGGCCGTTGATGCGGGAATTACGGTCAGTCTCCGGTTTTAGCGGGGGAAGGGCTATTTTTATAGTGCATAAGAAAAGAAATTTGCCACGAACCACACGAACCAACACGAACGGAAGAGTAAAAGTTCGTGGAATTAGATTAAAAATCTAAGCCATGATTTTACCAATTTAAGGTTATAATAATAAATAAAACTTAAAGAATCCAGAACAAACAGGGTATCATCAATCATATAGGGCGCAAATTCAGGAATATCCAAGTCCCCTCTCTCATTAAGTACCCAATACCACCGCGGTATTATTTATATTCCCCTGATCCTCTATCTCTATTATCCGGCGGCTGCGGTCTTCTTTATCCCGTACCGTCACTCCGTAAGGCTTCCCGTCCCCGTTATCGTCAATTATGTTAAGGATATCCACCCCGCCGGCAATCCGGGCAGAGGTGTTTTCCTGGGTAAAGTCCCCGTATATATAGTTCTTCATTACCGCCCGCTGGTTATCC
>JAIRXN010000082.1 GCA_031268245.1 Treponema sp.
ACCCTTGGTTCCGGCGATCTGGGCCTGCAGTATTACTCCGGTTTCATACAGAGACCTTCGGTTACCATGAAGACCGCCAGGGATGCGAGAAACGCCAAGAGTAATCTTGATGCCGAAACTGAGGCGGCCAGGTCGGCCGCCGCCTCCGCTCAGGAAGCGCAGACAAAAGCCGCAGCAGCGGCAGCCGCGGGAGACATGGCCGCCGCCGCGGAATACGCCGCCGCCGCGGGCCGCTACGGAGAAGAGGCTCAGGCCCACGCCGCCGCTGCCGCAGCCTGGGGAGAGGATCTGAAAAATGCGGTCTCCGCTTTTGCCCTGGGGCCGGATATACGCTACAACCGCTACCATCAGATTGGGGCCGATTACGCCAGAGTCATTGCCGGTTTCAACCTCCGCGCGGAACTTGCCGCCAATATCACCTCCGATATTGCCGGAGATGACGGCGCCGTATACAATCCCGCGCTGCTGTGGTCGCTGGGTTTTGACAGAGATCTTTTCTGGGGCATCAACGGCAATTTCCAGTGCAACGAAAGTATACGGCTCATGAATGACAAGATCGACAGTAACCGTGCAATCGACACCGAGGCCGGAACAGACATGACGCAGACCCGGTTTACCTTTGTCCTCTCCAAAAAACTCTTCCGTGAGGAATTTGAACTCAAAAATACAGTCATCTGGGGGGTGGAGGATATGGACTGCTACATTATTCCTGCCATTGTCTGGACCAGGGGGGACGTAGAAGTCGAACTGTCCGGAGGCATCTTCGGCGGAGATGAAAGCGGGGAACTCGGCCAGTACCGCCACAATAACTTTGTAAAGCTCGGCCTGGCCTATTCATTTTAGTCAAGTTCCAGTGAATTAAGGTAGTTCTCGTATGTTTCCTTTGCCTTTTTAGCCTCGGCTTCTGCAACTGTTCTTTCGGCAGAGAGACTGTCAAGTTCGGAGGCAAGGCTTAAAAGCCGTTCAATGTAGCGGCGGCCTTCGGCGCTGTCCCGGCCGAAGGTTTCAATGTTTTTGCGGAAGCGTTCTTCCTCGGAAAGCAGGGCATTGCGCCGGGCGGAAATTTCGCCGGCTCCTGCCTGGGCTCTGTCTGCAGCCTGTTTGAGCCTGAAAGCCTCCTCAAGGCCGGAGCGCACCCGGGAAGACACTTCCATATTGGAAGCCCAACTGAGCAGGGTGTCCTGGGAACCGGAGACGAGACTGATTCTCTCGTAGAGAGGGGTTTCTTCCCTCACGGTAAACACGAACTGTGAATTGGCCGGAAGCGTCCGCTCGAAACGGTAGAGGCCGGAAGTCTCCTCGTCAAAGGAAGGCGGTTCCGTTAAAACAGCGCCTCTGCTGATCGGGTGCTCAATGACGATTGTCTTTTTCTCATTACCCGAATTTTTAATCGTATAGTTTCGTTCCAGAATTTGTGTGCGGGTGACGTGTATGAGTCCCCGGGAAAGCTTAACGCCGCTCAAAATACGGGACGAAGAAGCCGCCCCGTTTCCTGTAACCGAAAGATCCTCTCCGTAGGAAATAAAGCGTTTTTCATCCGGGGAAAGATAAGCTAAAAGAGCGTCCCCCGCATAGCCTGAGTCATTAATGCTGACGGGGCCTGAGGGAAGTCTGAGGCCCGAAGAGTTTTTTATCTCCAGCCCCAACCGGGGATTGATTGAGGACGAGAGGGCCTTTTGTCCGGAAAAGATGAGAAGCTTGCGGCATTCAAGACTGGTGTCGGCCAGCAGGAGCATTGCGCCGGAGCGGGCTTTTATGCTTACCGGTTTGACAAAAGTAAAATCAAAAACTTCAGGTTCTCCGCTCTGACTTGCGGGAGGACTCCCCGCGGCGGGAAGAGGAGAGGCCATGACTTCTTCGCTTGCGTAGGCCGGTGAAGCGCCGCCGCTCCGTTTCATCATGGAGTTTACCGATGGGGCTTCCATCAGGGAATCGAGAGCCGCCATACCCTGCTCATAAGTTTCCGCTTCCGCATAGCCTGCGATGGAAAGGGGCAGGACAGGCCGTTCAAGATAGAAGGGCGGGTAGAGATTCTGCACAAAGGATACCGGCCTTCCCGCCCTGAGGGAGAGTTCCACCTGATCCCAGTCGGTATCACTGTCATTGTCGATGATGGCCCATGCCTGCAGCCTGCTCGCATATGCATGTGCATTTGCATTTGCATGTGCGGAATCGCCTGAAAGATCCAGCCGGTAACTGATTTTCCATACCGGGGCAGGGATAACATAACTTACGGAAACTTCCCGCGTGCCGCTGCCCTGAAGCTGCACGGTAATTTCCCTGCCTTCCCTTTCTGTTTTTGATTCGGCCATTGTTACATCAAGGGCCTTGTTGAAGTCCTGCTGAATCCGGGGATTGCCGAAAGAGAAAGAACGTATCTGCCTGAAGGGGATCTGCCTCATCCCCTCCGGGCCGAGAAGGCTAAGCCAGTATTCACCGCCCGAAGGACTTTCCCGCCTTTCGGACGCAAGAATCCTCCCCGTAATTTTTTCCGTGCCTGAAGCGGTATTTTCCCGGGTGCGGGGGAGTTCTACGCTGAGTTCTTCACCCTTTAGGCGGCCGATAATTTCCGGAAGGCCGGGACTTGCCGAAAGGTCCGCCGCCTGCGCCTTCATGCCGCCGCCCGCGGCGTTTGCCGAAGCATAACCCAGCAGAGGCCCTTCGGTGGAACCGGGATCTTTTACCGTGAGGGATTTAAGGGCATCGTTGAGGGCGCCGTACTGAAACGGCAGAGCCAGTACGGCCTTGCCTTCAACAGTAATGCTGTGCTCAAAAAAAGCCGTCCCGGAAGAGTAGAGGCTCAGTTTTTTAAGCGGTATGTTCCCTGCCGGTTTTACCGCGTTGTCTGCCGCAGCCTGGCTGTAGAGGAGAGTGCCTGAAAGGAAAAAAAATAAAATCAAGACTTGTATTTTTAATGTTGTTTTCACGTTCTTTCCAGCATCAGCGTCTTTGTAGGCTGATCGCAGACCTCGGAAGGCCCGTAATACTGGATTGCGCCGGGGAAAAGGAAGCAGGTTTTCTGCGCCCATTCCCCGCGCAGCCCCGCAAATGCCCTGAAGGGTTTCCCCTCAAGTTCCACCAGAGCCTTTTTAATCACAGGTTTCTTGGTTCCATGGCGCTGCTCCATGTTCATCATCATGGTAAGCGGCGCCCCTCCTGCCGTCCATTCGGAAGCCGGGGCGGTAAGGTTGCGCACGCTGGAAAGGTAGCCTGTAAGCCCCGACGCAATGAGCGCAAAGGCGCTGTAGCCCAGACTATAACAGTAATCCGCATCAAAATTCGAGGGAAAGGCGCAGCGGCCCTCGTAGCCGAAGAAATGTCCCAGCGCGCTGAACTTGCCTTTGTATGCGCCCTCTTCCTTGAGAACTTCCAGCCTCTTTTCAACCATGCCTATCAACAGTTTTTCTGTTTCTATACGGCTTACCTGCACATTGCCGTGGGGATCGCGCTCCGCAAGAAGCTCTTTGGCAATATCCGCAGGAAGGTTTTTTAGTATCGCTACCGAAGCGTCGGAAAGCGTATTTTCAAGAAAGTAAAGCTGTTCGATAAAGGAATCGATCTGTGAAAATTTTTCCGCGTGGAAGGCGAGAACATCGTTGAGTTCTTCGATGAGTTTTTTCATTTCCGGAATGAATTCCACAAGTCCTTCGGGAATAAGCGCCACGCCGAAGTTTTCCCCCCTCTCCGCCCGCCTGACAACGGAATCCGCCACAATGTCTACCACCTGGCTTAAAGACAGTTTTTTTGCTTCCACCTCTTCGGAGATAAGACATACATTCGGCTGGGTCTGCAGGGCGCATTCCAGCGCAATGTGGCTTGCCGCCCGGCCCATCAACTTGACGAAGTGCCAGTATTTTTTTGCAGAATTGGCATCCCGTTCAATGTTACCGATAAGTTCACTGTAGGTTTTGCAGGCAGTATCAAAACCAAAGGAAGTTTCGATATATTCGTTTTTAAGATCCCCGTCTATGGTCTTGGGACAGCCGATAACCTGAATGTCCGAGCCTTTTTCAATAAAATACTCCGCAAGCAGCGCGGCATTAGTGTTGGAATCATCCCCGCCGATAATCACCACCGCATTGAGACCCAGCTTCTTTGCGGTTTCCAGAGAAGATGCAAACTGTTCCGGGGTTTCAATTTTGGTACGGCCCGAACCTATCATATCAAAACCGCCGGTATTCCGGTATATGTCCATCAGATCGGCGTCGATTTCCCGGGCCTTGTTTTCGATGAGCCCGGAAGGCCCGCCCAGAAAGCCGTAAAGCGTACTGTCCCTGTTTCCTTTTTTGAGCCCGTCAAAGAGTCCCGCAATGACATTGTGTCCCCCCGGCGCCTGCCCCCCGGAGAGAATTACTCCCACGCTGAGTCTGCGGTTAATCTTGTCATTCTTTCCCTTTTCAAAAACCGCCAGCGGCTTGCCGTAGCTATGTTTAAAGACCAGCCGCAGATCCCCCTGATCGGAAATTGCCTCGGTAGGGCTGCCCAGCTTGACGGCAATGGTTTCCACATCTCCTGAAAGAGAGGCGGGCAGCTTGGGCCGATAGGCATAGCGGGCCTTTTGCAATGCAGATACATCCAT
>JAIRXN010000093.1 GCA_031268245.1 Treponema sp.
GGCCTCTAGTTCTTCTACGGTTTTATAGGCTTCCGCGGCTCCAAAGTCTCCTTCAACCAGCAGATCCGCCAGCTCGTCGTAGAATCCTTCGGAAAGGGCCTTTTGCCCCAAAAAAAAATTTTTTACCTTCTGAAAAAAAAGCGCCATCCTTATTCCTTTAGTCCCTTAAAACCCTGGGAGCATCCTGGCCGCCGATGAAAACATAGCGTCCGATATTGAAGGCTTCAAAAAGTACCGCCCCGCCGAAAACACCGAGGCTTATGATGGAAGCATAGTATGCTTTGTTCGCTTCATTATACATTTCTTCTGTCCTGTTCATTTGATATGCCGGATTATATGTGTTGTTAAAAAGTCCGTAGAGAAGCCAGGCCGCCGCTCCGGCAACCCAGGTACCGGTCCATGACCAGTAGTAGAGCCGCCGCGCCTTATCCACCCTCTTCTGTCCGGCAACAGGAGGCCGCCTGGTTCTGAATATTATATTTCCCCTGTCAAAATTGCTCAAGCGCAGTATGTCGTCTATCTGGTACTGCAGATTTTTTTGTATCCGGGTATTTCCCCCGTAAAGTTCGTCCACGGGAAAAACAACCGGGGCGGTTTCTATCCCTCCGGGAGTTTCGGCGCTGAAATATTGAAGCCCCCCCACGGAAAGAGGCAGGCTGAGCGGGGTCTTTCCTACAAAAAGCGCTCCCTGGTAAATGCTGACATTATCGTTGTTGGGGGAAATAAAGTTGATCGTAGCAAGGTTCAGGGGCTTTAGATCCGCCTCGATTTCCGTCAATTCTCCGGGGAGAAGCTTTGTCTCCAGGGAGGCGGTCTCATAATTCTCCGCCGTAACATGAATATTTACCGTTCCCGGCGGCCTGGTCTGATCTTCCACGCGTCCCCGGCCTGCAAAACCGCCGTTGATTGTTATTACCGCATTGCCGGGATTTGCATTAACGGTAACATGGGACGGCTCTCCTCCCAGAACCGCGGAAAACAGGCTTTTTTCAATCTCCTCCAGAGCTTCATCCTGATCATCAAGAGAAAAAATAATAGTATCCTGCCAGGGAAAAGAATCCGTATAAACGGTATACAGCGTGAGGCTTACATGTATTCTCCCGTAAAAATATCTTATTTGGCCGGTAAGAAAACCGTCCGCATTTTGTTCCCTGCAGAATTTGTACTCTGCTCCGGGTTTAGGCGGAAGCGGAAAAGTACCATTTATGTTGGATTCGCTAAATTTAAACAGCGGTTCTTCCACGATAAGAGGCTCCTCATCAAGACTCTTCCTGTAGGCTTCTTCCAGATCGGCAATTTCAGTGTCGGTTTGCTTGACGCGCTGCCTGTATCTCCATCCCGGTTCCCCCCGGAAGAGAAGGAGGTCGCGTTCGGTCCGTTTGTTTTGCAGCGCCTTGGCCGCATTTGAACGGGATTGATAAAAAGCATAATCCCTGTACCAGCCGGTCTCTCTGGCCACCCGGAGACGGTATTCAAGATTGTTGAGGGAATCAACGAGGTGTTTTACAATAATCTCGCCTATGATCCGCTGACCTTCGGACATGTCGCTGGTATCAAAAGTTGTAACACAGAGAACCCAGTTTTCGTTCAGGGGAACCCTCTCTTCTTCAGCCTTGCCCCTTGCAAAAAGCAAGCCGGAAAGGAGAAGTAAAACTATTATACACAGGGCCCTGTTCATTTATCTCCGTCAATCCGAATTGTTTTCCCAGGCGAAGCGCAGATACTCTTCAATAAAAGTATCAATGTCGCCGTCCATGACCGCCTGAATATTTCCCGATTCCGTTTTTGTTCTGTAATCCTTTACCATGGTGTAAGGCTGAAAAACATAGGATCGGATCTGGTTACCCCAGGAAATGTCCTTCTTTTCCTGTGCAAATTTTGCGTTTTCTTTTTCTTTTTCCCTCTTGTAATATTCATAAAGTCTGGCCTTGAGCATGCTCATGGCAATGGTTCTGTTCATGGTCTGACTCCGTTCACTCTGACAGGCCACCACAATCCCTGTCGGGAGGTGTGTAAAACGAACCGCACTGTCGGTCTTGTTGACATGCTGGCCGCCCGCGCCGCCTGAACGGTAGGTATCCACCCGCAGATCTTCGGGCCTTATATCCACCTCGATGGAATCGTCGATGACGGGAAAAACATAACAGGAAGAAAAACTCGTGTGGCGGCGGGAAGCGGAATCAAAGGGAGAGATCCGGACAAGGCGGTGCACCCCCGACTCTCCCTTGAGATAGCCGTAGGCATAGTCCCCGTCAATGCGGCAGGTAGCGGACTTGACGCCCCCTTCCGCCTCCAGGCGGTCCATCTCTTCAACGGAGAAACCTTTCCGTTCAGCCCAGCGGAGATACATACGGTAGAGCATCTGCGACCAGTCGCAGGCTTCAGTCCCTCCGGCCCCCGCATGGATCGTGAGGAAGCAGCCGTTTTTGTCTACCTCTCCGCTCATCAGCTCAAAGATGTTCTGCTTTTCGTAACGGACGCCGAGAACCTGAAGATTCTTCTCGATACCCGCGGCTTCACCTTCATCTCCGGCTTCCATCGCAAGTTCATGGAGCACTTCGAGATCCTCAATGCCGGCATAGAGGTTTTTCCAGGGTTCATAACGGTTTTTAAGGGACTTGAGTTCGGCCATCGTCTTTTCCGCCAGGGCGGAATCATTCCAGAAATCCGGAGAACCGGCTTTTGATTCAATATCCTTTATACGCCGGGCAAAGCCGGCCTCTTCAAAGACGCCTCCAGGTGTCGTTGATCTTCGCTTTCAATTCCGCAATGGGGCTTCCCAGTTCACTCAATAACATTTTCTACCTCTTCCGTGTTTTTTGCGCAGGTTTTACCGCTGCAGGAAGGCCGGCTGCCGGGGCTTTGGCTACCATACGGCGCCATTTTTTTCCCCGAAGCGTTGTCAGCGCCAGAGTACCGTTTAGCGGAAACTGGAAGATTCTCAGCCTGTCAAAGGCATCGGTAGCCCGATCCAGATCCCGCTTGAGCCTGTCCAGTGTTTCCGGGGAGACAATGGACGATTCCCAGAGCCCCCGCTGAACCTTCTCAAAGCCGTACTGGCTTAACAGATCCGCCAACTCTTTTGCCCGGCCTTCCGATCCGGGATCGACCGCAATGGACACAAACATGGTCTCTCCAAGCCGCAGGGCTCAAGGAATTATTCTTATCCCCGCCATACGGCGGTTCTGCATAATGCCATTATAGGGAATTACAGGGGAAAAGTAAACCTTAGCTCGTACCATACTGGAAATATCGCAAACTGCCGATTATTATGATAATGATGATGAAAGGAAAACCCCGCGGTATTCTTCTCTTTTGCCTCCTCTCTCTCTGCGGCTTATCCGGCGCCTATTCCCAGGAGGAACCGGTTTTTGC
>JAIRXN010000072.1 GCA_031268245.1 Treponema sp.
GCCGGGGAAGGCGCCGGAACCATTGCGGACCGGACCGTTGCAGAAGGGACACCTCTTACCCTGCCCGGCGGGGACGGCATGACCGCGCCCGGGGGGAAAGAGTTCAGCGGCTGGGAACTTGCCGGCGCAAATTACGCGGCGTGGTTTCCGTATACGGTAAACGCCGACGTAACCTTTACCGCCCAATGGGCCGTCCCGAGACCGGCAATATTACCGGAAAGTCTCTGGCCGAGGCGCTGGCGTGGATTCGGGACAGCGGGGAGAACAATACCGCCTATACGATTGTTCTGGGGGCGGATGAACCATCGCCGCCCGTAACCCTGGAAGCCGGCAATACGGCTTCCCCAGTGTACAACAAAACCAATGTCGCCATTGTGCTCAAGGGGGCCAGCGCCGAAAGGAACATAAGCCTCAGCGGGACAGGCAGCCTTTTTACCATAGGAGGCGGGCAAAACCTGAGCCTGGACCAGTATATAACCCTGCGCGGCGTCAATAACAATACAATGCCCCTTGTCGTGGTGCGTGAGTTTGGCGGCTTGTTGATGCGGGGAGACTCGAAGATTACCGGGAATAGCAACGTTGGTGGCGCTGGCGGCGGAGTCTACTCTGACGGAACCTTCACCATGGAGGATAGTGCCTCGGTATATAATAATACCGCCGGTGGCGGTGACGGCGGCGGGGTGGCTACGAGCGGAATTTTCACCATGCAGGGCAATGCCTCGGTACATGATAATACCACCGGTGACCATGGCGGCGGGGTGTCTACGACCGGAACCTTTACCATGCAGGACAGCGCCTCGGTATATAATAATACCGCCGATGGCGGCGGCGGGGTAAGTCCAGGCGGAACCTTCATCATGCGGGGAAACTCATCGGTATAATAATACCGCCGATGGCGATGGCGGCGGGGTGGCAGCCTGGGGCGAAACCTTCATCATGCAGGACAATGCCTCGGTACATGATAATACCGCCGGTGCCAATGGCGGCGGGGTAATACTCTGGGATAAACCAACATTTACCATGCAGGACAGCGCCTCGGTATATGATAATATTGCCGGTGGCGATGGCGGCGGGGTAAAAACCTGGGACGGAACCTTCACCATGCAGGACAATGCCTCGGTACATAATAATACCGTCAGCGGTTATGGCGGCGGGGTGAATACGGACGGAATTTTCACCATGGAGGGCAACGCCTCGGTATATGATAATAATTCCGGCGTCGATGGCGGCGGGGTGATTACGAGCGGAACTTTTACCATGCAGGGCAGCGCCTCGGTATATAATAATACCGCCGATGACGACGGCGGCGGGGTAGACGCCTTGAGCGGGATTTTCACCATGCAGGACAGCGCCGTGATAAGCGGCAACACCGCCCAATGGGGCGGAGGAGTACAAGTCTGGGGCGGAACTTTTACCAAAAAAGGCGGAACCATTTACGGCGATACCGATACAACCCAGAACGGCAATGAAAACACCTCCACAGGTGGTTGGGGTCACGCGGTCCGTTCCGGCGACAAAATACGTAACGCCGATGCCGGGCCAACGGTTAATCTCTATGCCAGGAAGTATGGCGATGCATGGACTTATCTGGACACAAGTCCGGGAGGCGCGGGGGATACCACGGCAAACTGGCAGTAGGGTAGTTTAAGAACTGCGCAAGAATAAAGAGAATTTACCACGAACGGCACGAACAGACACGAACGGATCGGGAAATTTAGAGAGTTTGTTCGTGTAGTTCGTGTGGTTGGTGGTTAAATTTCTTGGGCTACCTAACATGAGGCAGTAAATGTCGAACTGCCATAAGCAAATCTTGCCGGCTTCATTAATTTGCAGCATACTTTATTACATGGAAAAAATAGCCGAAAGGGCCAGGATCATCAGGATTGCCTCTTTAACGGCTCTCTTTGGAAACGCAGTGTTGGCCTTTGTCAAGATTGCCGCAGGTTTCCTGGCCGGAAGTCTTGCAGTGGCGGGCGACGGCATTGACTCTTCGATGGATGTGCTTATTGCCATTATGTCTCTGATTGTAGCGGGAATGATCTCCTCGCCTGCGGACGAGGGACATCCCTGGGGGCATGGCCGGGCGGAAACCATTGCTACAAGCCTCCTTTCCTGCATTCTCTTTTTTGCCGGCGCTCAGTTGGTTCTCAAGTCGGTTTCCGGTTTTTTGATCGGCACACAGCACGAAGTTCCTGAACGGCCGGCTCTCTATGCCACGCTTTTTTCCATCGGGGGGAAACTCATCATGGCCTGGACTCAGTACAGTCTGGGAAAGAAGGCAGGATCGGCCGTGCTCAGGGCCAATGCAAAAAACATGACCGGGGACGTGATTCTTTCGGGGGGAGTCCTTCTGGGCCTGGTACTTTCCATGATAAGCGGCATCGGGATTATTGATTCAATTGTTGCCATTCTGGTGGGTATCTGGGTAATGAAGTCGGCTGTCGGCATCTTTATGGAAGCCAATGCGGAACTCATGGACGGCAGCACGCAGGAATTCTACCTTACCGTTTTTGAAGCAGTCCGCTCGGTTCCCGAGGCAGGCAACCCCCACCGTACACGGATGAGGAGGATTGCGGGGCTTTGGGACATCGACATTGACATTGAAGTCGATCCCAACAAGACGGTACTGGAGGCCCACTGGATTGCACACAGGGTGGAGCAGGCAATCAAAGAGCAATTGGACGGGGTTTACGACATCATGATCCATGTGGAGCCCGCAGGCAACGAAGAAGAAGAAGGTTACGGCCTGGCCGAAAAAACCCTGGAGTAAGGGAGCCTTTTCAAAATCAGCAAAGGCATACCGAGCCCTCCCGGACGGCTGGATTGTCCCAATTCAAGTCCGGCTGGGCCCTGGCAAAGAGGCGCAGATAGTACCCATGGTTTAATCTCCTAAAAATTTACCACAGCCGGAAGTGAAATATCCGAGGCATTTCTAATGGAACTTAAGAAGTATAAAAAACGGGAAGACCAGGCCCCGATAAGCCTGTTAAGCATCGCCTCTGTTTCGTCCCCGGTAAACCGGAACATGGCAGTATAGGCGCCCTGATCATTCTGCAGGGGAACAGCTATGAAAAGCGTCTCTTCCTCCCGGCGCTGAAAGGCGGTATAGCCCTGAATGCCCTGCCGGTTTTGCCAGCCGTCCCGGGAAAAAACGAGAGGTTCACCGCAGATCCAGACAGAGAAAATCATATCCGCCTCTGTTTCCCCGGTTTTAAGACTGTATTCACCATGAAGAACAGGAAAACCGTTGAGCTCTATTCCGGGAAGCCCCCGGCTCCAGATGTTTCCCCGGACAAGGATTGCCCCCTGTTCCTGGGCGCCGAGTCCTGCCGCCGCAAGCAGGAAAAATAAAAAGACGGAAAATTTTATATAAATGTCTTTTATCTCGGTTACAAATATCATATAATTGCCTAATGGCTCCGAATCTTGAACTCTATCCTATTCTAAAATCCTATACGAATAAATACAATACTCCTTACATTGAAATAAAGGAATTTATTGAATTTCTTGAGAAATATTCCAAAAGGAAGACGGAAGAAAACCCTGAATGGGTTAAATGGACTGTTAATACGGCCGGTAAATTTTGGACAGAGCTTACGCCTCTTGCGGAAGCCGAAAAGCTAATCCTCATGGCGGATACTGCCGGGGACCGGATTTTTATGCCTTCATACTATGCGGAGCTTATACGGGATGCCTACCAGTCCCCGGATGACGCCGCCATGGATCCTTTTCCCTCTGAAGAATATCTGCGTATCATCCTGCCGGAAGATCATGTCTCCTATCTCAATATCGAAAACGATCTGGCTCCCTATTTTGAACGGAAAGAAAACAAGAGAGAGGCTAATGCAATCGTCAAACTTATCTTTCCGGACAGCTTTGGTCATGCGCTGGCTCTTGTCCCGATGATACCCCGGCGGATCATCGAAGCCGCCCTGCTCAAGGTCAGGTATTTTCTCCGCAAGGGAGGCAACAAGGAATATACCCTCCACAAACTCAGTCCTCAATTCCAGAACAAGGAAAGGTACCTTCGGGATATTCTCGATCAGATCCTTATCCGTCCCCTGGACTGCGTTACAAGCATGGAAAATTTTGGTGATTTCCAGTATCTTTTCTGGGCATATTTCTGTACTCTGACAAAAAATGACATCAAAAAGAAAAATGAAAAACTGGGAGAAGATGTAGCTGTCTTTCAGGCCGTTTCAATAATAGAAGCCTGTAATGTTCTTTACAGGGCCAGGGCGGTAAAGGAACGGGAGAAGGAACTCGCCTTCAAAAGCCTGGAACTGCACATGGGAAAGCCGCCCTACTATTATACGCCGGATCAGATTGCCAAATTCACTTCAGACAAAGGGGTTTTGCTTTTAAGCCAGTATTCTGAAAAGGAACTGGATGCCCTTATCAAGAAAAAGACTACGGAGAGTCAGGATCGTCAACTGCCCGAATGGCTTGTGCTTACGGGGAAAAAAGGCGAACGCTGGTTCATCCTTAAGAGCCGTTACCTTTCCCTTTGTACCCGGCTCCTCACGGAAAACCGTCTCAAAATCAAGCAGGCAATTGTCAAACGCTGGACAGCCCTTCTGCGTTCTTTCCGGACAGAGCCCCCCATGGAGAAGGACCCCGATTTTAATGCGCTTCTTGAAAGTTATACTGCCCTTATCAGCCCTGTACTTATGGCCTTGTTGGAGGATCAGAAACTGGTTTGGGTCTATGAAGAAACGGAACATGGGGAAACCGGTATTCCCGCCGCCTCCGGGATCTTCACCAAAGGGCGCCTTTTACCCATAAGCAATCTGTATGAACTGCGGAGAAAGGATCTTATTACCGATGCGCGGATTATGCTTCCCTTCTGGTATTCGATTCCCATTTTTTCCGCCATTGCGGCCTTTTTTTGCAGACCGGGGAAGGGAAAAAAGAAAAAAGACCGCGATTCCGGGGAAGAGGCGGGCGACGAACTTTTGGTGGAAACAGAAGATATTTCCGGGCAGCTGCGGAATACCGCCAGAGAAATAAAAATGCAGCTTGTACCTGCGGGTTATACCCTGGAATCGTATCTTTCCGAACTTGAAAGCCGCTGGGTGAGACTTATCGGCAGAGAAAACCGGCAAAATCTGATAGAGGATGTCCGTTCCTTGACCCGGGATCGCCTGCGCACGCTTTTCCGGACACAGAAAAGGAAAATCATCAGCCCGGCAAGTATAAAAAAGATGGCCTTCGCCTTGATAGTCCGCAATCCTACCCTGCAAAGCATCAAGGATCAGGATACCCTAAGAATTTACATTGAACTTTATACGGTCAAGCTTCTGGGACATATAAAGCGCTGAGTTGTTTCCGGCAATTTTTTGCTTTTTTTTGTTTTTATTGAAGCGTCTTACATCTCCACACCATATATATAGCTGACGCAGAAATTTGTCTGCGGCCGGCAGCCTGTGCTGCCGAATGTGCGCATGGGAGGGTAAAACCCTCCAAGGGAGCAGCTATGAACAATCTCAACTCCATTCTGATTGAAGGTAACCTGGTCAGGGATCCTCTCTACCGTTCCACCCCAAAGGGAACTCCGGTTTGTACCTTCAGTCTTGCCTCCAACCGTTACTATAGACAGGACTCGGAACTGGAAAAGGAGGTGGGTTTTTTTGACGTGGAAACCTGGGCCAAGCTGGCGGACAATTGTTATAACCTGGGGCATAAGGGCCGGGGAGTCCGGGTGGTAGGCCGGCTCAAGCAGCAGCGTTGGAATGGATCCGACGGGAAACCCCATTCCAGGATTACCATTGTCGCCGAACACGTGGAATTCCGTCCCGAATTCAAAAAGGAAGAGGCTCGTCCCGGTACCGGCGATGCCTTGGCGGAAGAAATCTCCGGGCTTGCGGAAAGCCAGCCCCCTTTCTCCGAAGAGGCGCCTGTAAACTACAATCCCCGTATCGAGGAGATGTACGAAGAGAATCCTACTCCCTTTCCGGACGAAGTAGTTAACTTTTAGTGTTTTTGGAGATGGAGGGAATACCGGATCCGGATTTTCCCGGCGTACCGCGGCCCTTCATCTCCTTTTCCGCGGGGTATTCTGCTTCCTGGTAGAAGCCGTTTTTCCAGTTAAAGCGGCTGCATCCAGGCAGGGGCAATCCTTTTTTTGCCGCCTCCATTACGTCTCTGTAATCCTTTTTTTTCAGGGTACGGCCCGTGAGTGAAAAATCAAATATAAAACGGTGGAAATTCGCTTCCATGAGGAAGGGAATTTTGTCCACAATGGAAAAAGGTTGTTCGGGGATTACAAACGAACCGCTTGGATCTTCCTTCCCGCTATTGCTGCTTTTTAGGAAAAACAGTTCATCCTTGGGGCCTGCAAATTCTCCAAAGCCGTAATGCGTTCCCAGATCGGAACGGATACGAAAGAGGGGCGGCCAGGCAAAGACCGGCACAAAAACCGATGAGCGGATGCTTCTTTCCATGGTTTTTTCCAAGTTTTGCCTGTTGTTTTCCAGCGGCGAGACAACATAGCTTGCCCCGAGAGAGGATACAAAGGCCGCCGCCCATCGGTTAAATGTATAAAGCCAAGGCCCGGCGATAAGAACCTTTCCGGCCCCGGTATCCCGGAATAGAGAAAAGTGCCCCGGATTATTCAACATGAAGAAACGGTACCCTTTTTCCGAAAGAAGAACCGCGGCTTCGCTAAGGAAGGTCTCCTCCGACTGAGGAAAGAAAGGATCCGGAGCCAGGATGATATCTTCCGGTTTGAAAGGCAGGGGCTGCTTATTTTCGATAAGATGGGCAAAGGTCTTCCGGTTCAGGGAAAGAATGAGCTTGACCGGTTTATCTGATTGTACAATGTACATATCTTCTATTCCGGAAACCGCAACATAGAAACCCGCCGGTAAGGAACTTTGACCCATTCGCTTTCCGGCGGCATGCCCCGGTAAAACATTCCCGGGGCTGTTTTCTTTGGTTTGAGCAGGCGGAGCGCTTTCCCGTCCGGGTTTCCGTTTATAGGGATCCAGATTCCTGGGAATCACCTGGGTATAACGCTTTGACATTGTCCTGGTTTGTATCAGATAAACTGAATCCCCTGTTTCAAATCCTTCGGGTACGGAAAGCCAGTATGATCGGCCCTGTTTATCAGCTTCTTCAACAGAAGCAAGTTTATGGGAGAGCCGCATGGAATCGTCGGCCTTGTGAAGCCGGATGGAATCTCCGGCAGCGGGCATCGGAGTTCCGTTTCCGGAGCCAAGGAGGGCCTGCCTTTTTTCTCCGGAGCCCTTTATTTTGAGAATTCTCCCCAAATTTATACCTGTTCCTCCACTCTGAGCCGGATTAAGCCAATCTATCACCTCAGGTTTTGACGAACCCGATTCAAACAGATACCTGGTCTTGGAACGGGCAAAATCGTTTTTCAGAATATTCCGGGCTTCACGGATCGCATTTTCAATGCCGTCGTTTTTTAACATGCCATCGGTATTTATCGAATCAAACAAATTCGAATTGAGCACCGCATCGATTATACGGCGGTATGCGGCAGTTACCGTCCCCACATACTCGGCGCTTTTCATGCGGCCTTCAATCTTGAAGGAGCTTACGCCTGCAAGCGCCAGATCGGGGATCTTTTCCGGAAGTTCAAGATCTGACGGACTAAAGTAGTATCCCCGTTCGTTATCCTGCCGGTAAAGTCTGCGGCATGCCTGGGTACACATGCCCCTGTTGGCCGACTTCCCTCCCAGATAACTTGAAAAAAGACAGAGTCCTGAAACCGAGATACACAGCGCTCCGTGGACAAAACATTCCAGTTCAAGGTTGGTAGTGGCCCGGATATTCCGGATTTCTTCCAGACCGAGTTCCCTGGCAAGGACTACACGGGAAACTCCGTAACGGGAGAGGGCATTGGCCCCCCTGCCGGAGGCAATATTCATCTGGGTGGAAGCATGGAGCTTTAGGGAAGGAAAATTATCCTGTACCATCTTGAGGACTCCAAAGTCCTGTACAATGAGGGCATCCGGCCCAACGCCGGAAAGGTAGCGGAGCAGTTGGTACATCCGGTCTCCTTCACGCTGTTCAAAAACCGTATTTACCGTTACATAGACTTTCTTTCCCATACGGTGAATATTATTCAGAGCCCCTTCAAACTGGGAAAAGGCAAAATTGGCGCTCCTCATCCGGGCATTGAAGCTTTTGAGCCCCAGATATACCGCGTCGGCCCCTTCGCCGATGGCTGCGTCAAGCGCTTCGGGTGAACCCGCGGGCGCCAGAAGTTCAAGTTTATGCATGAGACTTCGTTTCATGGTGGATTCGGTTTTTAAGGTTAGCTCTTCCGGTTTTGCCATTTTTTCAGTATACTGAAAGCATGAGTAACGGAATAGATTTAACAAACGATAATTTTGAGGCGGAAGTTATCAATGCCTCCGTGCCGGTTTTGATTGATTTTTGGGCTTCCTGGTGCGGCCCCTGCAAGATGATAGGTCCCTTCATCGATCAGCTTGCCGGTGAATATGAGGGAAAAGTCAAGATTTGCAAGGTAAATGTAGACGAACAGGGAGAGCTTGCCGGCCGTCATGGAGTGGTTTCCATCCCCACATTGGTTGTCTATAACAAGGGAAACCCTGTCTGCCGGCAGGTAGGAGCTCTTCCCAAAAACGCCATCGAAAACCTTTTCAAAGATCTCGTGTGAGATGGTTTCATCACCGGGTATTTTGAGCTTCTTGCAAAACTCGGGCAAGTTTTGCAGAAGCTCTTGCGGTTTTTCGCCCTGCGGGCTGTAAAACCGCGTTTTTTAGAGGTTGCTCTTTCAAAACTTCAGTTTTGAAAAAGCCTCTGCAAACTACTCAAAACGCTTGGGGTTGTTCGGCTTTCCGGGAGTAGCCGCTCCGGTAGCGCAAATATACCAGTCTGCCGCAGTATTGGTGTCCGCCTCCGTTTCGATTCGGGACAGGCTTCGGGTCATGGCGGTTTTGATATTGTAGCTTATTACCGCATCCTGCGGGCCGGGAATCTTTCCCGATGCCGATTTCCAGGCTCCCTGTTTGTGGAGGAATTCCGCCGCCTGGACAAAATGTTCTTTTGACCACCATGCATCGGGATTTTCACTGAGCATTATCCCGTCTATTACCCTATCATCCTGATCGAGAAAATAAATGGCATCGGTTTTGTGGATCAGTTTCTCTGTTCCGGGAATCCAGAGATCCCTGGCTCCTGCTATGGCGTCGGTTCCGGGTGATTCTTCCAGATCGGAACTCAGTTCATCCAGAGAGGCAGCTTCGATTTTCCGCAGGTGAATGAGGATATATTCCCCTTCGGCTACTTCCATCCCGGAAAATTCGTAGACGAGCGGATTTTTGGTATAACCGGCAATGATCAGCCGTACCGCTCCCATGTCGCCTGCGGACAGAGTATGGAGTTCGATAAATTCAGCCTTGGGTTTTGAATATTCGGTACGTATCTCCGTAATGAGAAAAGACGGAATCCGGTCATTCCGGGCCCGGAAAGGAATAAGAACATTGAGGGTGTTACCCCATTCATCCTCTACCAAAACATCCGCAGTAAATTTGTCTCCGGGGGGAGCCGCTTCCTGCAGCATTACCTGGAGTACCTTTCCTTCAACGGTGGATTCGACCTTTAATGCCGGAGAAAAATTAAGGGAAACAAGCTTTACCGGCATTGAAAACTGAAAGTCGATCTCGAGACCCGACACAGGCTTACAGTCGATAAACACCGGAGGCAGGGAATTTCCCCCCGAAATTCCCGCTGCCGGAACCGCCTCTTCGATAAGCGCCTCTCCGGTGGAACAGGAGCAGGCGGGAAAGAACAGGATCAGCGCCAATAGACCCAGTCCAAATAGTTTGTTCATGATGAACCTCCTCCTTTTATAGGGCGCGCTGCTGTGAATTGCTTCAATGAAAAGAGAATTTTTATGCGCTTTTTTGTTTTGGGATCAGGTACGGTGAAAAGTCTTGGGCCTGCTCTTTAAGTCCGCTTAGTTTCTGATGTCTTTCTCTCAAGGGCCCGGTACAGGGCAGTGAAGAAATCCCGGTTGTCGCTTTGAATGTAATCAACAGGACAGCCCATGCGGTTAAAGGTCTTCATAAACCTGAGGTAATAGGCGGGGTTGTCCATAGGCGGCTCCCCTTTTGACCAATCCCATGATGACTCCTGAATATCCGCCACATGAATGGCACAGTCCTGAATAGCGCCCGCTCCGCCCGCGGCATTCCTGGCCATGGAAAGGGCTTTTTCAAAAATCATGGGCGACATTACTGCCGAGCCCGCCGAAAGATAAACTCCGCCCTGAAGTTTTTCCACACCGGCAACGTATTCCAGAAAATCCCGCTCGGCGCAGCGGCCCACAGCCGCCCCCCGGTTTGCCCGGTGGGTGTAAATAATATCGTGACCGAACATGGGATGACAGGTGAAAGGCCTTCCCGCTTCACCGGCAGCGGCAAGAATACTGTAGGACTTCCAGGGATGCTTTATGGAAAGAAAGCCCGGGGGAATATTGAGTGTCTCGATAAGCTCGTAAAAATCCAGAGCCGCCGCGGCCCGCGCCGCCCCATCGGCGCCGCCGCTGTTTTTCGCATTTAGAAAATTTCCGGCGGCATCGAGAAGCTCTTTCCTTTCGGGGATGAGAAGGCCGTCTTTCAGGATCATGGAGCCTACGGATGCGCCGTAGCCGAGACCCTCCCAGGCGCCGGCCGCCAGGGCCAGATTGATGTAAAGACCGGTTTCTTCCCAGGTACCGAAGCGGCCGGCAGCGATGTTTTCCCGCACGTCTTCGCTGCTCTTCCCCTGGAAGGCGAATTCCCAGTCGTGAATCACCGCCGCGCCGTTGGCCGCCAGGTGGGTAAACCAGCCTTTTTTCAGCATGACGCCCAGAAGCCGTCCCAGGCCGTTTTTGATGGCGTGGGCCCCCGAGGCGCAGATAACCGACGCTTCTTTTTTACGGGCGGCGATTATTTCACCGGCGATTTTTTCCGCTTTTTCCGCCAGGGCCGGGGGAACAGTACCCCTTTCCGCCTCTTCCGCGGCTGCCTCAATGTGAACTTTGCTGTATCGTTCTTTTATGGGGCTGCTGATAATCCGGAAACGATCAAATTTCATTTTTACTCCAAGCCGCAGAGACGGGCAAGTTCACCGGCCCAGGAAAAATCGGGGATGAGTACATCCGCGCCGCCGAGGATCAGCCGTTCACGCTTGGCTGTATTGCGGCCGTAGCGGCGCTTTTCGTCACTCAGTACGCCCACGGCAAAGAAGCCGGCTTTTTTCGCCTCCCGCATTTCCACAGGGCCGTCGCCGAAAACCACAACCTGACCCCGGCCGCCAGGAAACTTCGTTTCCCATTCGATTGAATTTTTCAGCCCGGCCGCCTTGATTTCGGTAATGATGTTCCGTATGACGATCTTTTTCGGATCGTTTTTGATGTCCCCCACGGCGCCCCATATACCGCCATTAAAAAGCCCGGCGTAACCGAGAAGCCCGGCTTCCCGGCGGACGTCTTCCTCGTCGGTACCACTGGCGAGGTAGAGCTTCGTTCCGGCCGCGGCAAGTTTTTTGAGAAAGTCCGCGGCTCCCTTGATGGTGAGATCTTCTGTTGAAAGCCTGCCCGATTCAAGACCGGCAAGGCGTTTTTCCATAGAGGCAAGGAGGGCTTGATTGTAAACAGCCTTGTATTCTTCGGGAGAGAGGACATCTTCTTTTTTTACCTGCCCGAATGAGAGAACCATGTCCCGCAGCCGGTACATCTGGGCCAGGGTCTGAACACCGGTGGTTTTTTCGATAAAGACAGAAACGGCGTCCTGTATGCGGGATAGTTCTTCCGCTTTTGAAACATCGTTTTTCTTTGAAAAACCAGGACGGCTTATCCTGCCCAGGACGGCGTCAATCATTACGGTGTACATCACTTCCTCCCAGCCCTGGCGCAAAACTGAGATAGTGCCGTCGTGATCGAAAATGGCCGCTTCAGGATAAGAGCGGCGCCCTTCGGCAGGCATAGATTCATTGGCAATAATTTCAATTTCCGTATCGCCGGAAAAATGCCCGCGTCTTTCATCCCGGGCAAGGCGGGAATTGTAATTGAAGTCCCCTTCTTCTGCCAGGGCTATGACTTCTTCCGCAGTAGGATGGCCGGTTTCAAAAAGTTTCCCCAGGGAAACTCCGGCCGAAAAAGTTCCTATGAGGGCGGCATCCCTGAGAGGAAGTCCCGCCCCCAGAGCGGTAACAAGCCCGGCCAGGAATGCGTCCCCCGCGCCAACTATGTCGATTTCCCTTGTAAAATGAAGGCTGTTGAATTGGGAACAGCCCGATTCATCCTGGGCAAGGGCGCCGTCTTTGTCCAGGGTAATCACCACCGGAAGGCCCCAGTGTTCATAGAGACGTTTTACCGCAAAATACGGATCCGCCGCGTCTTTGGCCGGTACACCCTGAGCCTCCAGAATTGCGGCAGCTTCACTGCGGTTGAGTTTGTGTATAGTGAAATTGTAGCGGCTGTTGAGTTTTCTGCAGTCTGAAAACCAGAGAACCTTATCCCGGTTTTTTTCGATGAGGGCGGCGAGTTTTTCCTGAAAATACGGTGAGTGAAGTCCCGAAGGAACCTGCTCGTTTATAACCACGCAGTCGTATTCACCCAGCCTGGACTTCAGCAGTTCCAAAAGAATGTCCACCGTTGTATTTTTGGGACGGTTGTTATTCCCCATGTCATAACGGGGAAGCTCTTCCCGGCCCAGGTATATCTTGTGGAATACATGGGTCTGCCAGTCTTCGTCCTGGGTAAGAATACCTGAAACGCCAATACCCTTCCCGGCAAGAAGATCCAGAACTATTCCGCCCCAGCAGTCGTTTCCGGTAATACCGTAAAGGTCAACTTTCCGGGCGCCCAGACTTACGCAGCCGGCCGCAGTATTACAGGCAGCGCCGAGATCCGGCTTCGACTGAAAAACAGAATAGGACTGGAGCCCGGTTTCTGCGGAAATTTCGGCGCCCTCGTTTCCGGTAAGGTAGTAAAGATCCAGACAAACATCCCCGATAACGGCGATGGAAGGAGGTTTTTTATACGGAAAAAAGCTGTGTATATCCATGGTTTAATGGCCAATAGCGCTACACAGTATACGTTGTTGCGCTGGTAGAACCGCCGTGTCCAGTCCAGTTGGTGTGGAAGAACCGGCCCCGGTTTTTGTCTACCCGTTCATAGGTATGAGCGCCGAAATAATCCCTCTGGGCCTGCAGAAGGTTTGCCGGAAGCCGTTCGCTGCGGTAGCCGTCAAAGTAGGCAAGGGCGCTGCTCAAGGCCGGAACAGGTATGCCGCTGCCAATCGCCGCGGCGCAGACCCTCCGCCACGAATCCTGCGCTTCTTCTATTTGCCCGGTAAAGAAGGGATCGAGAAGCAGATTTTCAAGTTCCCTGTTGCGCTCAAAGGATTCTTTTATTTTTCCCAGAAAATTTGAACGGATGATGCAGCCGCCTCTCCACATGAGGGCGATGCCGCCGTAGTTTAAGTTCCATTTGTGTTCCCTGGCCGCTTCCCGCATCAAAAGATAACCCTGGGCATAGGACACAATCTTGGAAGCGTAAAGGGCCTTCTCAAGGTCTTTGATAAAACCTTCCTTGTCCGCGGGCGGGATAATTTTCGGCCCTGCAAAGATTTTGCTTGCCCGGACTCTTTCGTTCTTGGCGGCGGAGAGGCAGCGGCCGAAAACCGCTTCCGCTATGAGTGTAAGGGGAACACCGAATTCCAGGGCTGCAATACCTGTCCACTTGCCTGTCCCCTTCTGTCCTGCGGTATCAAGGATCTTTTCCGCCAGAGGCTGACCATCTTCATCGTTATAAGCCAGAATGTCCCTGGTTATTTCGATGAGGTAACTGTTAAGCGCTCCCTGATTCCAGGCGGAAAAAACATCGTGCATCTGGGGATAGGAGAGACCCAAAAGCTGCCGCATGATGTCGTAGGTTTCGCAGATAAGCTGCATGTCTCCGTATTCAATACCGTTGTGAACCATTTTGACAAAGTGACCCGCACCGTTTTCCCCTACCCAGTCACAGCAGGGAACAGGCGTTCCCCCCGGCACTTCTTCAATTTTTGCGCTTATGGCCTGCAGAACCGGTTTGACCAGAGGCCAGGCGGCAGGCGAACCGCCGGGCATAATGGAAGGGCCGGTAAGGGCGCCTTCTTCACCGCCGGAAACCCCGGTACCGATGTAGAGGAGTCCTCTGGATTCTATGTAAGAAGTTCGGCGTATGGTATCCTGATAGTTTGAATTCCCGCCGTCAATGATGATGTCTCCCGGTTCAAAAACCTGCAAAAGCTGTTCGATGGTATCATCTACCGCCTGCCCGGCCTTTACCATGATCATGACCTTTCTGGGTCTTTCCAGGGCCTGGGCCAGCTCTGTCATACTATGGCAGGGAAAGATTTTCTTTTTTGCTGCCCGGCCTTTTACAAAATCATCTACCCTGGAAACAGTCCGGTTAAACACCGCTACGGAAAAGCCCTTGTTTTCCATGTTGAGCACGAGATTTTCTCCCATCACCGCAAGCCCGATCAATCCAATGTCCGCCTTTGACATAATCACCTCTTATAGTAGTATATGGGAAGGAGAATCATTATGTCAAAGTCTGAGCATGTTCAGCGCTGTTCCTGGTGCGGAGAGAATGAAGTATACCTTAAATACCACGACAGGGAATGGGGTATGCCATGTCATTCAAGCAAAAAACTTTTTGAGTCCCTGATCCTCGACGGCGCCCAGGCCGGGCTTTCCTGGATCACGATCCTCAAACGCCGGGCAGCTTACCGTGCGGCCTTTGATAACTTCGATGCCGAAAAGATCGCCCGTTACGGGAAAAAGGATATTGAGCGGCTCATGGCGGACAGCGGTATTATCCGTAACCGGAGAAAGATTGAAAGCGCCATCGGCAATGCACAGGCGTATCTTACATTGACGGAAACCGAAGGTTCCTTTTCCAAATGGCTCTGGAATTTTGTAGACGGCAAGCCTGTGTTAAACCACTGGGAGGATCTTTCGGAAATACCCGTTTCCACGGAACTTTCGGAAAAAATAAGTAAAGACCTGAAAAAACACGGGTTTTCTTTTGTGGGCCCCACGATAATCTATGCCTGGCTCCAGGCCGAAGGGCTGATTAACGATCATCTTGTTTCCTGTTTCCGCTGGAAGGAATGCCAGAAGTAAAATGAAATCCCCCTGCCCCATTCCGGAATATATACTCGAAGCCCTGCCTGACCGGGACTGCAATTTCGTCTTTCCCTCAGCGGTGCCGGCCCGGTTTTGGCTCGAAAAGACGGCGCTGGAAAGTATGAAGCCCCTGGCGGAGGAGCGGTTTCTGGCATGGGACGAGTTTAAGGCGCAAACCCTGGCGCTGCACTTTCACGATAGGGAAGCCGCGGGGAAAGCCGCCAGGACAGTGTTTGCGGGCAGCCTCCTCCGGGAGAATGCGGGGGCGGCCAGGGAAGGAAACGCATACCTTCGGGATTTCGTCAATTACCGGTATGCAAATTTCTGGGAGCCTTTTGTCTCTCCTCTGGCGGCCCTGCTTCCCGGTCTTGAAGGACTCAACAAACGCGTGAACAGCAGCCCCCGCAAACAGGAACTTCTGGAGGATCCCTGGTTTGCCGATCTTCTCTGGATCAGGCAGCGTTATGAAGTGTTTCTGGGAACCTACGGTCTCTACGAGCCTTCTTGGAACAGGACGGATTTTACTTTTGCGGACAAAAACTGGATACTCTTTTTCCCGGAACTGGCGGATGACTGGGAGGAATACCGTGAAGAATTGACGGCGGCCTCAGGAACGAAAGGTAAATTTTCTCTCAGAATCATTACGCTAAAGGATATCAGTCCGCCGAAGATTCCTTCCGGGGAAAAAGCGCAGGCCGCGGCGCGTATTCTGAATGGGGCCGTGGTACAGGATGGAAACTATATCCGTTTTGAATCGGCGGCGGAGGAACAGCGTTGGCTGGCCCTTATCATCCGGCAGCTTATGGAAGAGGGGGGCCTTGAGTCCGAAGACATCATTATCAGCTATCCGGGGGCGGACGATACGGAACGTTTGATTCTGGATCTGGCCCGCCGGGATATACCGGCCCTGCTTCGCGGGGGGAAAAGCCTTTCGGGGTACGGAGGAGGGCGGATCTTTTCAAGCCTTGCAGACTGCGTTTCAAACCGCTGGTCATATCAGTCCATGAAGAATCTGCTTCTCGATCAGGCCTATCCCTGGAAAGACAGGGAAAGCATCAATGCTTTGCTGGACTTTGGACTCCGTTACCGCTGCATGGCTTCTACAGGGGAAGAAAAATTTGATGTGTGGGAAAATACATTTTTCAGGCTGAAGGGCTACCGGGGTAGTTTTACTATTTCCATTGGTGAGATCAATACTTTTTATACACGACTGAAAAAGGATATCCGGAATTTGGTAAACGCAGCCTCGTTTGAAGGACTCAAGGAACAGTGGCGCATCTTTGAAAACCGCTACTTTGACAGAGATAGTATCAATGAGGATACCGACAATATTCTTGCCCGGGCTATGAAGGCCCTGGATGAACTGATCCTGGCCGCAGGGCGTTTTCGGGGCATGGAAAACCTTGAGGAAAAAGGTCTTGTGTATAGCATTTTTAAATCCTATCTGGGGGATACAAAGTACGTATTCCAGGGCGGAAAACAGGCTGTATCGATCTACGATTACAAGGTAGGAGCGGGTATTGCGCCCCTCGTTCACTTTGTTATCAACATGGGGCAGAACAGCGCTTCTGTTACCGGGACTGAAGCGGGGGGAGATTCAATCCGGGAAGACAGGAAACAGCTTTTGAGCCTCAGGGAACGGGATCTTTCCGCGGCTTTTGCCCGCGCCTATGCTTTTTCCGGCGGCTTTACGGTATTCAGCGCCGCGGACAAAACCTGGGCAGGCCCCGCGGTACCCCTCAACGCTCTGGAGGGGGAACTTTCCCTGAAAGCTCTGGAGATTTTAAGCTTCCCCCCCGAACCGTCCAATACCCTGTTCCGCGTCGAGGCGGAGGAGGGCCTGAAAATTCTGGGAAGCGCCGGAACAGATCTTCGCTCCATTCCTCTGGCGGAACCTCTGTTACGGGAAAGACTCAAGGAGGCGCTCGGCAGTCCCGCACGGAAAACCGGGACAAATGCCGGGAATCTTGAACTTTCTCCCACGGATCTTAACGAGTACCTTTCGTGTCCCTTCCGCTGGCTTCTGGAAAGGGGGCTCGGTATTTCGGAAAAGCAGACCGGGATCGAGACCATTGACCAGCGGGATCTGGGTATGCTTTACCATAGAATTTTGGAGGCCTTTTTTTTAAGAATTGAAAACGATTCAAAAAAATTTGACAAAAAAAAGCTTGAAACATACAGGAAATGGCTCAATGAAGAGGTAGACACTGCCCTGAATAATGCCCGGCAGCGGGAGGGGGCATTTCAGGAATCGGTGTATGACATGCTCCGCGACAGAATCAATGCCGCTCTCGAAGATTATCTTGAGACCGATGCGGAGATTCTAGACGGCGCGGAGATTCTCAAACCTGAGTATCCGCTCCGCAGGGAATATCCGGATCTCGGCCTCGCCATGACCGGGAAAGCGGATCTTGTACTCAGAAGAACGGAAAAAGGCTATATTCTTACGGATTTCAAAACCGGCCTCATGCCTGACAAGAAAGATCTTCTCGCGGACGAAGAGACATCTCCGGCCAATGTCCAGCTTCCCGCATATATCAACATGCTGGAACACGGGAGCAGCGGTAAAGTAAATTTGGCCCGCTTCTATTCGCTGGATAACCGGGAATACCGGGATGTTATCAATGATGATGCCCCCCCAAATCCCTCACACACTCTGCCCATGAACCGGAAAGACTACCGGTGTGAAATAGACTGGGTAGACAGGATCCTTGCCGATCTTGTCTCCGCCATGAATGAAGGAGACTACCGTGTACCTGAAATGGAGGACAGGGACTGCAAAAACTGCAGCGTTTCTGCCCTCTGCCGCAGCGTTTATACAGGGTTTGATACATGAAAAAACTTAACCCCGAACAGATTGCCGCCAGGGATGCGGAACAAAATGTCGTAGTATCTGCCGGCGCCGGTTCGGGGAAAACCACGGTTCTGGCGGAACGCTATGTCCGGCTTGTAACCGAAGGCGGGCTGAATGCAGAGGAGGTGTTGACTCTCACCTTTACCCGGAAGGCCCAGGCGGAGATGTATGCCAGGATCTACCGGAATCTTGCTTCTTCGGCGCACCCCAGGGCTGCAGAACAGCTTGCCCGTTTCAACCGTGCACGGATCTCCACCCTCGATTCCTTTTGCGCCGCAGTTACCAGGGGAGGGGCGTCCCGGTACGGAATCTCCGGCAATTTCGTCATGGATGAAGGTACGGACGCATGCAGGGACTGTGCGGTGGAGATCCTCATGCGGTATAAAAAAGAGCCTGCCATCCGCAGGCTTGTAGCCGCGCGAAGCTTCGACCTGATTGTAGATGATCTCTTCTCGGACTTCGGTATGAAGGAAGTGAGTTTTGTCTCCACAGAGACCTATGCTTCTCTGGCGGAAAAACAGCTTGCCTTTCTGGATGCCGAAACAGAACGGGTTATCGAAAATATTAACCGGGATCTTAAAAGCATACTGGTTCTGGACATTTCGGCCTCCGGCTCCAAAACCGCCGCAACATTGATGGAAAGAGCCGGGGAACACCATCCCCTGAAAAATGCGCAGAAACTTGTTTCCGCGGAAAGCGGGAAAGATCAACTGAAAACCCTCATTGAAGAGGCCGCTCTCTTCTGTTCAGGCGGTTTTCCCATGCCCCGTTCCAATGCAAAAGATCCGGCGCTGCAGCAATTGAGGCCGTTGGTTGAATCGATCAGGGAATCCGCGGCGGCCCTGGGGAATATAGCCGGTACCCTGCTTTACCGTGAAGACATCCCCGTTCTGGGAAGGATCTTTGACGAGTATGCGGCATTATTGCTGGATACCAAACGCCGGCTTGCCCTTTTGAGTTTTAGGGACACGGCGGAACTGGCGCTTGATATACTCAAACATGACATGGCGCTGCGGGATCACTACAAGAGGCAGATTAAGGCAGTTATGATCGATGAGTTCCAGGACAATAACCGGCTTCAAAAAGAACTCCTGTACCTCGTATCGGAGGAGCCCGGAAACCATGCTCTGGACCGTATCCCTCTTCCGCATGAACTTTCCGCAAAAAAGCTTTTCTTTGTAGGTGACGAGAAACAGTCGATCTACCGTTACCGGGGGGCGGATGTTTCGGTTTTCCGGGGCCTCAGTGAAGAACTTGGCGGTTTTCTCGAACTCAATACCAACTACCGTTCTACACCCGAATTGATTGAATTCTATAATTCACTTTTCCCCGGTGTATTCGGAAGGCCGGAGTATGCATTTGAAGCCGAATTCCGTGGAATCAAGGTAGACGAAAGGGAAGCGGAAAACCGGCCAGGTAGTGCGGACGGCGGAAACGTTTCGCCTGTGGAGCTGTTTCTCCGGAAGGAAGAAACCGGGGCCGAAGGAGAACCGGACTCAAAAACTGAATCAGACATGGAACAAAGTCTTGTTCCTGTTCCCTGGCGCTGGGGGGAGGCCCTGGCCACGGCTGAACGGGTGTACCGGCTGGTAAAGGACGGAGAGGCCGCCTGGGGGGACATCGCCCTCCTCTTCCGCAGTACAACCCATCAGGCCGATTATGAGCGTGTCTTCCGGCAGGCGGGGATTCCCTTTACCGCATCCGATCCCAGGGGCGTCTATGCTGAAGGGCCGGCAAACGATTTCTATGCCCTGCTCAGGATCTGTCTTTTCCCCCAGGACAGCAATGCATACGGAACGATACTCCGTTCCCCTTTCTGCGCCGTAGGAGATGAAACTTTTTTGCGGATCATGCTGGAACGGGAGTCCCTGCCCGAACCCTTCCCCGCGGAAGCTCCGGCCTCCTGGTTCCAGGATGAAGAGGATAGGGTTCGGTATGTGCGGGGCAGGGAAATTTATGAGGGAGTCCGGCAAAAGGCCGACCGGGAAGGAATAGGCGTCGTTCTGGCCTGGCTCTGGTATGAAACCGGATACCAGGCTTCTCTGGCGGCGGACAGCGGGAAACAGTCCGGCCTGGATCATTTCGAGTACCTCTACAGCCTCGCTCTCGATGCGGACAGCCGGGGCTTGAGCCTTGCGGCCTTTCTCGACGAGCTTGCCCCCCTCATGGGAAGTACCGAAAAGATGGAAAGCGCAGGTATAGCCGGGGGAAAAAATGCGGTCAGCTTTATGACGGTTCATAAAAGCAAGGGCCTCGAATTCCCGGTAGTTGTCCTGCCCTTCTCGGAAAGCTCCGGCATGGGGGAACGGAACAACAAACCCTGGTACCGTCATCCCGAATACGGCCCCGCGGTGAATTTCAAGTCCGACACGGCCCGGCGGAAGGAAAGCCCGGTAAACTACTTCTGGAACATCATCAACGAAGAGAATAAAAAGAAAGAGGCCGCAGAACTCAAACGCCTCTTTTATGTGGCCGCCACCAGGGCCATGAAAAAGCTTATCATATTCGGCGTAGAACATCCCCGTTCATCACAGAGCTTCATGGGGCTGCTGGAAACCGGTTTTGCTGCGGCGCCGTATATTCCCCACTGCAAATACAAGTCCTACAATCTGCCCTTCCTGAAAACGTACCCCAAGGCCCTGTCTCTGCTCCGTTCAAAGGTAAAGGCCATCGGGAAAGGGTCGGAAGCTGGCAGCTTAATGGCTCCGACAGGCGCTTTCACGCCGAAGGAGCCCTCCGTCATCCGCACCAGCCCCAGCGCCCTGCAGGAAGCGGCGGCAGGAGGGGAAAACCGTCCGGAGCGGCTTCGCGGTTCAGAGCTTCCCGATTTCCGCTGTGAATCCCTGCTCAAGGGGGATCTCCATCTCCTTTTCGGAACCCTCTGCCACCGGGCCGTTGAGATCCTTTTTGATTCTGAAGTTCCCTCTGAAGCAAAACGGGATCGTGTGGAACGGGAGGCTGTCTCCCTTTTCAGGAATGCGGGGCTGGGCGGCGCGGTTTCTCTTTTGGCTGAGGAAGCTTTTACAAAGGCGGAAGACTTCCTGAAAAGTGAAACCGGACGGAGAGCCTCCGCGTCTTTGCGCCGGGCAAGCGAGTTCGCATTCCGTCTGCCCCTGAAAAACGGCGCAACATCGATCCTTGTCAAAGGGATCATGGATCTGATCTTTGAAGATTCAGGCCATTGCATCATCGTGGATTTCAAAACCGACCGCTACAGAGACCCGGAACTTCACCGGATCCAGCTTGCCGCATACCGGGCGGCCTCTCCGGCCTTTTCAGACCTGGAACCCAGGATCTTTCTTTGCTACCTGCGTGATTTAAGTTTTCTGGAATGCA
>JAIRXN010000090.1 GCA_031268245.1 Treponema sp.
ACAGCAGCGGCGAGTTTTGCAGTACGTTAACCCTCACCGATGTCTGTTCAGGCTGGACGGTGGTCACTGCGCAATCGCGCCCATATCAGGGTAAAAGCGGCTGTCGAGCGGATTCACAAGACCCTTCCCGCTTTTAGGGCTGGATAGCGATAAGGGCGGCGAATTCATCAATACCCAAGTCAAACAATGGCGTGATGACAACGGCATCCGGTTTACCCGCAGCCGCCCCTGCCGCAAAAAATGACACCTGCTTTGTCGAACAAAAAAACGGCGATGGTGTCCGCAAAAGCGTCGGCTGCTACCGCTACGATTCCGATGACGAGACCGCCGCCCCCGCCGAGGTTTACCGCCGTCTCAACCCGCCGGTGAACTTCCGGTACCCGTCTATCAAAATTACCGGCAAGAAACGACTCCGAAACGGCAGACTCAAAATCAACAACCTCTGGTAGAGGATGCCGATGGTCAGATTTCCTAGATGATACATCCATCTCTTTCGGTCAGATTTTTGAATGATACACTACGTCCTTAACTGGATTAAAGAGTATCGGGCGAATCCAGGACGGCGGGAAGCTGCATGACTGTTTCCATGTAGCCCTGGCGGCGTTTCTTGACATTGATATCCATCACCGCATAACCTTCCTTTTCCCATACCCGGAAACTACGGATCGAGACGGAATCCTGTTCCGAAAGGCTGGCCTCATCGGCGATGGAGCCCCGGACTACCTTCTTTACAAGGTAGGATGAAGAGAAAGATTTCCCCAGGGAGGGAGATAGAATGAGTCCGAAGAGGGGGGCGGCCATCCGTTCCCGGCTGTCCTTCTTTGCCGCTTCGGCAAGGGGAACATCGGGCCGCGGAACACTGATCAGCACTACCCTGGTTAAACTTTCCTGCCTGCTTTCCCCGAATTCCAGCGCCACCAGTTCACCGGGCCTGGTGTGGAAGATCTGATCCTGCAATGCCGGAATCAGGGCTCCCTGCGGGGCTTCAATCGTCTTACCGTTGATGGTTCTGATGAAGGCTCCTTCCTTAATCCGCTGCTCCGATGCGGGGGTAAAGGGGGCCGTATAGATGATCTCTGCGCCGTTCGTAGTTTCATTCAGGGTGAGGCCCAGCCAGGGCCGTTCCGCCTTGCCCCCCTTGATCATCGCAGGCAGCGCGGCGGCAAGCCTCTCCGCGGGAACGGCGAAGTTGAGACCCTGGAAAGCCTCGATTCCCGCAAAGACAATACCCACAAGCCGGCCGTCCCTGTCCACCACCGGCCCGCCGGAATTCCCGTGATTCACCGAGGCGTCGATCTGGATCACATCCCCAATCTGGAGAAAACGCCGGCCCAGTGCGCTGACAATTCCCTGAGTTACCGTTTTTTCAAGCCCGACAGGAGACCCAATCGCATAGATCGTCTCCCCTACCCTTGGTGTGATACGATCAACCACGGAAAAAACATATTCCGGTTTCAGATCCGCCTTTATCAGGGCAAGATCCATGGTCTTGTCCCAGCCGATTACCTTTGCGGGAATCCGGGGACTTGAGGCATCCCCCATGCGTATATACATCCGGGAAATACCTTCGTAGGAAGGATCAACTTCACTTTCGATCACATGGTAGTTGGTTATGAGGAGCCCCGAAGCGTCAACAAAAAAGGCTGAACCGAGCACCCTGTCGGGAATGCCCCTGCCCCGCTCTATCCTCATGCCCCGGTCAATCAGTATCGTTACCACGCCCTTGATCATGTCGGGAGGCGCATCCCCGCCTTCGGCATAGATCCTGAGTTCCTCCGGAATCTCTCCTCCGGCAGTTTCCGCGATTGAGAGGAAACGTGCGGCAGTCCTCCGCTGCCGGGCTTCCATGGCCTTCTCCAGAAAAAAGAGGGCGTCTTCCGGACTCAGGGCCTTCAATTCATTGGCTTGGATGGCGGAAAGAAAGGCGCCGAGACTGTTTCCCGCGGCAAGCTGTTTCTTTGCATCGGCAAGGAGCAGATCCGGTTCCTGACCGGTACTTTCCACCGTGATACCGAGGCTCGAGAGAGAGCGGGCAAGGGAAGCCGCATCATCGTAGCGTTCCTCCCGGACAGCATCTGCCTGGGCCTGCCGGAGATTCTCCACAGACTGAGCTTCCAGCGATTCCAGTTCCGCGGCAACATCGCTTTCCTGCCAGTCAGGATAGATCGTTTTATATACCCCAATGAGGTGAATGGCCCTGCCGGGTTCTCTGGAAACTTCCGTCCTTATGGTTTCAATACGCAGTTCATTGGTGGAACGCTTGGGCTCCAAACGCCGTTCCTGAGCGGTCATCGAAAGGCACGAAGAAAAGAGCAAGGATATAGATACCAAAACCGAACAAAACTTGTTCATACTATGCCTCCGCATGGCTTTAACGCTCTCTCCTCCCGTCTCCATCCAGATCCCAAGAGGGAACGGCAGTCCCGCCGGGAAGATACTCTTCGGCGCTTTCATAGATCCCATCCCCATCCCAATCGCTTTCCGTATACTCGATGATCGCCGGAAGATCCCAGGGGAACCGGTCATCCCGTAAACCTTCTTCCCCTGCGATCTCCTGTTTGAAACGCCTGAGAGTTTCCATTCTTCCGTCCAGATCCAGATCCAGTCTTTCCTGTACGGGCCTTCCCCGGGAATACTGTGTTTCCGAAACTTTGCGGCCGTCAAGGTATTCCGCCGAATTCAACGCTATGCTTCCTTCCAGTTTTATCCGTTCTTCGGCGCCGCCGAACTCCGCACTGGGACGCCGGATCTCTATCGCAGACGAAACCAGCGTCCTCCGGGTCAGCGGACTGTAATCCTCTTCCGGCAGAGGGTAAAGGAGCCCTGAAGGCCCGCCGGGAAGATCGACAAACCTGAACGGCCTGTACAAAAATTCTCCGGGCCCGGGAATATAGATCTCGGCATTACATTCCGTTCGGAGAACCGCAGGATACTTCTCCCAGTAAACGGTAAATTTCCTGCGCTCTTCCCTGCTGCGGGGCAGGGCAAAAACTCCCGTCCCCGGCGCAGACACGGATGCGGAGGCAGGAAAATCCCCCGCTTCAAAAGACACCTCAAGCTCGTTAAGGCCGTCCTGATCGACATCCTGAGCGAATGATTGAAGCATCCCGTTCAGGTAACGGGCCTGCGATTCCGGTCTGCCGTCCCGATCTTTATCCAGTGTAATAACACCGGAAAACTTAAGAAGATTACGTCTGTAATACTCCCGCCCTTCCGAACTGCGAAGGAATCTCCATACCGCATCAAGCAGGGCATGGGAAACACTTCTTTCGCCGTTTC
This sequence comes from Treponema sp., assembly GCA_031268245.1. GTDB lineage: Bacteria > Spirochaetota > Spirochaetia > Treponematales > Breznakiellaceae > JAIRNJ01. Next base: position 3,280 of record JAIRXN010000090.1, read on the forward strand.
TTACCGCAAAGAGTTCATCAACCGCCGTAAAATCGTCAATTATCCCCAGATTGAGAGATGCGGGAATGCTCTCCCGGGAAGGATTCCCCTTTGCCCGGTAGGCTTCCACAAGACGGCGGGCCTCCGCACTGTCCCGGATAAAGGGGGCGGCAAGCCAGGCCAACTCGGGGTCAGCCTCCAGAAGGTAGGGAAGCCGCCGGAGGGCCAGTACCGCCAGGCTTAATTCATTGGCCTCAGGAGGGCGCAGGCTGATAAAATCTTCGTGTAAATAATCGAAAAATATGTGTACAGGCCGGGGATCACGCGGATAACGGCTCAGGGTTTGGGCCAGAACATTGTAAAAAGAACGTATGTCCGGAATACCCTTCAGGGCCAGAAGGGTCAATACCAGCGTATCGTTGTCCTGCATATTCTCTCTGAGGAGATTCAGAGCCCCGGCGTAGTTTTTGACTCCGATAAGAACCTCTGCTTCAAGGAGGCCGCAATCAGAGCGGGTGTAACGCATCCATCTCCCCGCTTCCCTGGCCCAGCCCAGCGCCTCAAGCACAGCGCCCTTGGGCAGGCCCTCATGGTTGCGGGCCAGGGCCAACAGATAGGAAAGATCCGAAGAAACATCCCGGTAATCGGCGCTTTTCTCCAGTCCCGGCAGGGCTTCGCTCCAGCGGCCTGCCGCAATAGTCCTTTCCGCCCATTGGACATAGAGATCCGCAGAGGCGGTTTCTCCGGGCCGGGGATCGGGAATCTGGGCAAAAAGGAACATATAAGGGAGGGAGAGTAAGACGGAAAAAAGGAATTTCTTCATCTCAGGCCCTGTCCCCTCAGCTCTCCGAAGGGCAAAATCCGCAGCATGCACAGGCCGCCGCTCTTATCCTGAAAGGGAGGCCGGATTTACCCGGGGCGGCATACCCAGGATCTCCCGTATCTCATCGTCAACCAGGGTTTCCCGGATCATCAGGGCTTCGGCTACCTTTTCCAGTTCCAGCCTGTGGCCTTCGATGATCCTGCGGGCGCTATCCATCGCCTTTTCCAGTATCTCATTTACCGCCTTGTCGATCTTCCGGGCTGTATCCTCGGAATAATCCTTGTGACGGGCAATCTCCTTACCCAGGAAGATGGGTTCCTCCTCCTGTCCGTAAGCCACCGGCCCCAGTTCCTCCGCCATGCCCCATTCACAGACCATGTGCCGGGCCATTTCGGTCGCCTGCTGAATGTCCTGCTTGGTTCCCGTGGTTGTTTCGTTGTAGATCAGTTTCTCGGCCGTCCAGCCGCCATAGCAGATAACGATGCGGTCTTCTATCCAGCCCCTGGTACGGCTGTAGCTGTCCTCTTCGGGAAGGGACATCGCCATGCCCAGGGCCCGGCCATGGGGTACAATGGTTACCTTGTGGAGCGGATCTGCATTTTTGAGGTAGTAGTGAAGCAGGGCATGGCCCGATTCATGGACAGCGGTCATCCGCTTTTCCCTGTCGGAGATAACCAGAGTGGTTCTGGCCACCCCCATGAGTATCTTGTCCCTGGCTTCTTCAAAGTCCCTGATGCCGACTTCGGCCTTGTCCGTCCTCGCGGCAAAGAGGGCCGCCTCGTTCACCAGGTTGGCAATATCAGCGCCGCTCATGCCGGGAGTCGCCCGCGCAATACGGGAAAGATCCACATCTTTGCCCAAAGGGATCTTGGCGGAATGGAGCTTCAATATATCTTCCCGTTCTTTTATGTCGGGCATGGCTACCACTACCTGCCTGTCAAAACGGCCGGGACGGAGCAAGGCCGGATCCAGTACATCGGGCCTGTTTGTGGCGGCGAGGATTATCACCCCGTCCTTGGAATCAAAACCGTCCATTTCAACCAGAAGCTGGTTCAGTGTCTGCTCCCGCTCATCGTGGCCTCCGCCGTAGCCTGCGCCCCTGGTACGACCCACCGCATCCAGCTCATCAATAAAAATGATACAGGGATGACTGCGGCGGCCCTGTTCAAAGAGATCCCTCACCCGGCTGGCTCCCACACCCACAAACATTTCAACAAAAGCGGCGCCCGACATGTGGAAAAAGGCGACTCCCGCCTCTCCCGCTACCGCCCTGGCCATGAGCGTCTTTCCCGTGCCGGGCATACCCACCAGGAGCACTCCCTTGGGTATCTTGGCGCCCATCTTTGTAAATTTCCCCGGTTCCTTGAGAAAGGAGACCACTTCTTCAAGCTCATATTTTGCATCTTTCTGGCCTGCCACATCGGAGAAGGTAACTTTCTTCCCCTCGTCCCGGTAGAGCTTGGCCCGGCTCTTGCCGAACTGGAAAGCCTTGTTTCCCGCCCCCTGCATGTTCCTCATCATGAACCAGATGAAACCGAAACCTATGATCCACGGAAGAAATTCAAGGAGAATCCGCCAGGGGCTTATCCTTGAAGCCGCTCCGGCAACATTGACCCTCTTCTCTTCGAGCCTGGAAAGCAGCGCCGGATCTTCATAGGGAATAATTGTCCGCAGTTGAGCGGCATTCTGCGCAGCGCCTTTCAGGTAAATATCCAGCGTACCGTTATCCCGAATGGTAACCGATTCGATCTGCTCCTGGGCCAGATAACGGTTAAAGTCGGAGTAGCGTATCTCTTTGACCGGCGTACTGCCTTCGTTCCTGAAAAAATAAAACGCAAAGAGCCCGGCCATGAGGACGAAGAAGACCAGGGCAATCCGGTTCGGCTTGCCTCCCTGCAGATTGGGACGGCTCGGTCTTACCGGCGGTTTTTCATTCTTGTCATTCTCCATGTATGTTATACCCCCGATCTCCCGAATCTATACGGAAATTTCCAAACAAACTATTCTCTTTTTTCCTGAATTCTCCGCAGCCGCGTTTCTCCGGTAAAGAATCCCGTAAACCCAGCCGGCGCCTTCGTTACAGGGCCGCAGCGCCGCGACCAGCCCTTCCCCGTCAACAAACGCCAGATCCCCCTCCCGTACCGCCGAACCCAGAAAATCACGGAGATTCTTGTCCCCGCCCCTTCCGGGAGAAACCATGTCGGTTTTCAGGCAGGGACGCACAAGCAGGGGCAGTGCGGCGCACAAAACCTGTTCTCCGGCTTTTTCAGGCGCATTATCATCACGCACATTAATGTTTAAAACAGGAACCGTGTAATTGAGCTTATATTTTCCGGGGCTTTTAATCAACAGTGCAAAGCCCTTCTCCCTCTCCCCTCTGCGGCCCGGCTTTATGCGGACAAAATCTCCTTCCCGGCACACACGAAGCGCGCCGAGATCCGCCCCGTTCACGAGACCCCGGCTAAAAGCCCGGAGGACTTTCCGCTTGGGCCTAAGGTTCTCCCTTTTCCCCGCGAGCGTGTCAATCCCCAGGAAGAGGGCCTCCTCCCGGACTATTTCGGGAGCCCTGAAAAAGACGGCGGCATGGCAGCGCAGGCCCTTCCCCAGTTCCGCCTCCCAGACCAGACGGGAAGCTTCGGCGCGTAAAAAATCCACGGAGAGACGCTGGGTTTCCCCCAGGGCGGAGAAGGCCGCCCTCCAGCGGGGAAATTCGGTATCCAGCAGGGGGATGAGTCTGTTCCTCACCCGGTTGCGGAAGAAACGGATATCATCGTTACTCTTATCCTTCCTGTAGGAAATGCCGCGCTCTTCCAGATAGGCAAGAACATCCCTGCGGCTCAGGGCAATAAGAGGCCGCAGAATCTTCCCGCTGCTCCGGGGCATGGAGGCCAGACCCGCAGGCCCGGAACCGGAGAGAAGACGCATGAGCAAGGTTTCAAGAAGATCGTCCGCGGTGTGGGCTATGCAGAGACGGGATGCGCCGGTTCTGCGGCATTCGGCAGCAAAGATCCTCTGCCTGAAGGAACGGGCAGCCGCCTCTATGCCCCCCTCCCCGGCCTTTTCCACTATTTTCCCGTGCCGGATGTGAAGCGTCCTGCAGGGAATACGGCGCTGCCTGCAGAATTCCTGAACAAAGAGAGCATCGCCCCGGCTTTCGGCCTCGCTTCGTATGCCGTGCTCCACATGGATTACCCTCAGGCGGAAACCGGCTCCCCCTTCCTTCAGGGAAAAGAGAGCGCTTAACATGGCGATGGAATCGGCCCCGCCGGAAACCGCGGCCAGCAAAAGGGAGGAAGAAACACAATCCCCCATTTCCGCAGCCAGAGCGGCGGATACGGAGGATTCGAAAAAGGGAGAAAAAGGACGGTTTTTTTGCGGCGCGGACTTTATTTCTTTTCCGCTTCGGCCTCTGCGGCCGCGCCGGCTGCGGCAGCAGGGGATCCTGCAGCGGCAAGGGCAGCATCTTCGGCAGCGGGCGCCGCAGCCTCTTCAGCCTTGGCGAATTTCACCAGGGCGACAACCTGATCTCCGGCGCTGATAAGTTTGACGCCTTCATTCAGGGGAATATCCCGGACGTGAATGGACTGATTAGCGTCCAAACCGGAAATATCCACAACGATCCTTTCCGGCAGATCTCTGGGGAAACATTCCACTTCAATTTCGTGAAGCGGGGATTCAAGAATACCGCCGTTTCGTACCCCGATGGGAGTCCCGTTAAGATGAACGGAAACACGGGCACGCAGAAGGGTATCCTGTTCGACTTCATAGAAATCCACATGGAGGATCTTCCCGTCGGTGATGTTCCGCTGGGTATCCTTGACAAATGCGTCATGGGACTTGCCTTCAATATCCACCTTGACGATGGTACTTTCGGAAATATTTTTGATCCCGTTGGAAAATTCCAGGGCATCAAGATCCAGGGCTATCGAATTCCCGGCTCTTCCGTAGAGAATTCCGGGAATGCGGCCGCTCCGCCTGATCCGCCGGGCCTCGGCAGAACCCTTTCCGGCCCTGTTCTTAGCTGTTAAAACCACTTGCGCCATTCTACATGCTCCTCATTTCGTATTTTATACCATATCCTGAATTGCGGGTCAAGCTTAGCCTTGAAAGACTTATCCGGCAGCTAAACGGGCTGCAGGGGCTGTAACTTTTTTCACGCTGCCCCGGGGGACAAGTTTGCCCGGAATGAGAATATTTTCCGGAGGGCCGTCGTCAATCCCCAGCGGGCCAAACCCTTCGAACCCTGCATCTTTACAAAGGCAAAAACTTTTACTGGGACGACAGGGTTCGCCCTCCGTTCGCAAACTTCCTGTTTGCTCTCTCCGGGCCGGGGTCAGGCCCTTCCGGCGCATCCATGCGCCTCTTCTTCCCTTTGGTCAGCGGGCCAAACCCTTCGAACCCTGCATCTTTACAAAGGCAAAAACTTTTACTGGGACGACAGGGTTCGAACCTGTGCATGCCGGAGCCAAAACCCGGTGGCTTACCACTTGCCTACGTCCCAAAGAATCCAGAGAGGAAGGCAAGAGACCGGCGGCGGGCTTAAACAGAGTCTATCTATAATGCAGACACATTACAGTAACCGGCTTTACGGACAGACACTAAATATCTACCGTTGGATCATCCTGCACATTTCCCGAATCATAGGTGTCCAGGATCCGTTGCTGCAACGCAGCCCGGAATTCGGGATTTATGGGATGAGCCACATCCTTGTATTCTCCCGCCCTGGTTTTCCGTGAAGGCATGGCGATGAAAACACCTGTCTTGCCTTCAATTATTTTTACATTATGAACTACGAAACAGTTATCAAAGGTAACTGTTACATAGGCTTTCAATTTCCCTTCGCCGGTTACCTTGCGCACACGTATGTCTGTAATTTCCATGAAATACGCTCCTTGTTGCAGTATGCACTCACTAAGACAATCTTACTACCTCAAGTCCGTTATTTGCAAGAAAAAACGTTAATTTTACAAAAGACCAGCGCTTCATAAGAAAAACAGATACTCTTTTTGCCTCAGCTCCGTCGCTGTATATCCCAAAACAAGTTGAACCGGAACCGGAGAGCCCTGTAAATTCCGCTCCGCCTTCCTTCAAATCTCCCAAAATTTCCGCATAGCGGCAGGGAGTCTCCTCCTCCAGGAACAGGGGCAAAAAATCGTTCCGAAAAGGCCATTTCCCCGGAGGGCCTTCCAGAAGAGCGGCCCATTCCGCAGGGCCTGAGGGCCCGTTTCCCCGCGGAAGCTCCATTCCCCCTTCCCGTTTCCTGTCCAAAAGTTTGAAGGCTTCCGCACTCGAACTGGGCAGCAGGGGATTAACCAGTATCACCTTTAATCCGGAGGGGAGCGGAAGGCTTTCAAGAATCTCTCCCCTGCCCCGAACCAGGGCGGCCCCGCCCCGGATAAAAAAAGGCACATCACTTCCCAGTTCCGCAGCCATTTCCAGCAAGTCAGTCTCTGCAAGACATGAGAGGGAAAGGGCATTCAGCGCAACAAGCGTACTGGCGGCATCGGAAGAAGATCCGCCCATACCGCTTCCCACAGGAATCCGTTTTTCCACGGCTATCCGCAGTCCCTTCCGGTAAAAGGTCCGTTTTCTGAAACAATTCACCGCTCCGGCGATGATATTGTCTTTCAGTTCCCCGGCCTGCGGCGGCGGCTCCCAGTGCATGGAAATTTCGCAGGAATGTTCCGGCCCCTCCTCTGTTATGAGGAGGCTGTCTCCAAAGGCGGTCTCCAGAAAAACGCTTTCCAGATCATGAAAACCATCGGGACGCCGTCCCCGAACCTCCAGATGAACATTTATCTTGGCGGGAGCTTCAATGCGAACCTGAGCCATGCACAAACCGCCTCACTTATAGTCCGGTCATTTACCAGTAGAGGCTGTTCCAAAACTTCAGTTTTTGGAACAGCCGCCTTAAATTTAGCGGAAAAACCGGGCCTTTGCCGGTTTTTCCAAGAGCTTGTGCCGAAACTAACCGAGTTTTGGAACAAGCTCAGTATACTTTTTTTAAGGCTCTTGTAAAGGCATTCTCCGCTTATTCCCTAAACAGGGGTTTTCCCGGTAACATGAGACATGGTTTTCCGCTTCAGACTTCAGCTTGTCCTCTTTTGTATAGCAAACATCGTGTTTTTTTCCGGCGTACTGTGGGCCAGGGCGCAAGCCGAGTCAAAAAGGCTTCCCCCGGAGGAGATCCGGATCGCGGAGAATGCGGAAATTCCTGAGGCTTTAGTTTTACGGAAGAGCGGCGGAATCCTTGCCGGTTCGGAACAGGGACTTTTTACTTTTGAGCAGGGGAAGGTACGGCCGCTCTGGACAGGGGCCGCCGTAAGGAAGATTCTCAAGGCAGGGGATACCTGGTTTCTCTTAACCGGCGAAGGCATCCAGGCTTCCGCGGACAGGGAAAACTGGGAGGGGCGGAATCAGGGGCTTCCGGTAAAAACCATCAAGCTCTACCGGAATGGGGTAAAAAGTTTCCTTTCCGTGGTACAGGAGATAAAGGATCTGGAGGCCGATCCTGAGCACCCTGAAATTCTTGTCTGCGCAACCAAAGACAGGGTGTTTCTCACCCGGGACGGGGGCCGGAACTGGAAGGACCTCGGTATGCCGCCCTACAGAACAAACGGAATAAAGGCCGTTGCCGTGTTTCATCCGGCAGCCGAAGGAAGGGCGCGGGGCGGAGGGACGAATACGGATAAAGGAACGGAGCTTACCGTTTTTGTGTCCCACAGTACCTACGGAATCCACTACATTGAAGCCGCCGTACCCGGCGCAAAGTGGACGGAACTCAATACGGGTCTTGAAACTCTGGAAACCACGGAAAACCCCGACGAAACGGCGGATATTGCCGCAGTTTTGGAGGATGAGGGGCCCCAAATCTATGCTTCCCAGACCTTCCGCCGGAGGATCTACCGCCTTGACTGGGAAGCAAAGTCCTTCCGTCTGCTCTGGTCGGATGCTTCCGTCTTCGGTACCGTCGATTCCTTGAACCCTGCCGGGAAAACACTCAGGTTTATCAGCGAAGGGGTCGTAGCGGAACTGGATCTTTCCCCTGACGGAGGCATGATACCGAAAAAACGGGACGATGTTCCCGCCCTCCTCAGAAAACTGTCCGGAACTGAGGGCTCACAATTCAACTGCCTGTATCTGGAAGACGAAAATGTAAACCTTAGCGAGCTCTGGCTTCTCAACGAAGCGGGAAAGGATGGGCTTAAAAATTCAGGTGAACATGAGGCAAAGATTCATACAGCCCTTGCCGAAGGCCGTAACGGGATCTATCTCCCGGCAAATCATGCTATGGACAGCGCAGATCTCAAACCCTATCTGGATCTCATGGCGGATCGGAGTCTCAACATGGCGGTAATCGACATGAAGGACGACTACGGCCGTCTCCGTTTCAGTCCGCTGGATAAGGAGATAGAGGCCAAAGGCCGGGTTTTCAGGCCCCTGGACATCGACTGGCTCCTCAAGACGATGAAGGAACGGGGCATCTACATGGCGGCCCGCATCGTGGTCTTCAAAGATCCGGTACTCGCCGTCCGCGAGGGGGGAAAGTACGCTGTCTGGGATGGTAAAACCAACAAGGCCTGGGCAGGTTACCGGGACACCCGGCGGAAGAAAGGCGAGAAGAGCGGCCGTGAAGACCTTATTGAAATTCTGGGGGACGATCCTCTGGATCGCGAATATGAACTTGTCAGATCCTTCTACGATGAGCGCTGGGTAGACCCCTATTCGGAAGAAGTCTGGGAGTACACCGCCCGGATTGCGGAAGAACTGCAAAACAGGGGTTTTGATGAAATTCAGTTTGATTATATACGCTTCCCCACCGACGGGGCGAACCTTGCGGACATCCGCTGCCGTTGGCAGGATTCGGGCATGGACATGGAAAGCGCAATCCTCTCCTTCCTGCGCCATATCCGCGGCAGGGTAAGAGTCCCCATTTCAATCGATATCTACGGAGCCAACGGTTGGTACCGTACCGGCGCCCGTACCGGACAGGAACTGGAACTTCTGGCGCCCTGGGTAGACGTAATCTGCCCCATGTATTATCCCAGCCACTTTGAACAGGATTTTCTGGCCCAGAGCCCCGAAGAGGAGAGACCGTACCGGATCTACTATTTCGGCACACTCCGCAGCTCCCGGATCGGAAGGGGGCAGATCGTTGTGCGTCCGTACTTACAGGCTTTCTACCTTAATGTCTCCTATGACCGGCGCTATTACAACGCCGATTATGTCCGCCGGGAAGCGGAGGGAGTTCAAGACGCGGGAAACGGAGGCCTCACCTACTGGAATAATTCAGGAAGATACGAAGACATACCGAAAACCCGGTGAAGCGCTGATTAGCCGCATGTAAGCAGCGCTTCCCTAGCTTCTCACCGTTTGCAGGAACTGACGGGTACGATCTTCCCTGGGGCGGGTAAAAATCTCTTCCGGCGTTCCCTCTTCCAGGATCACGCCGCCGTCCATAAATACAACCCTGCCGGCTATGTCCCTGGCAAAATTCATCTCATGGGTAACGATGATCATGGTCATACCGCCCCGGGCCAGTTCCCTGATCACGGTCAGTACCTCCCCTATCATCTCCGGATCGAGGGCGCTGGTGGGCTCGTCAAAGAGCATGATATCGGGATTCATGGCAAGGGAGCGGGCAATTGCCACCCGCTGCTGCTGGCCTCCGGAAAGCTGCCAGGGATATGCGTCCGCCTTGTCCGCCAGCCCCACCCGGGTCAGAAGCTCATGCGCCTTCTGTTCGGCTTCCTTTTTGCGGAGCAGCTTGAGGTCAAGCGGGGCGAACATGACGTTCTTAAGGGCGCTCATGTGAGAAAAGAGATTGAACTGCTGGAACACCATGCCGATATTCCGGCGCATTCTGTTGAGGTTTACCTTCTTCCCGGTCATCTCATGCCCGTCGATGATCACCGTGCCGGAACTGGGCTTCTCCAGCATATTAAGGCAGCGGAGAAAGGTGGACTTGCCGGAACCGGAAGGCCCGATAACGCAGATCACATCCCCCTCACGGGCTTCCATGCTGATCCCCCTGAGCACATCCAGCTTGCCGAAGGATTTATGGAGATCCTTAACGAGAACCTTTGTTTCCATAATCAAGCCTCTTTTCAACATACCGGGAAATTTGCGTCAATACCGTGATGACCGCAAGATAACAGAGCCCCACGATAGTCCAGGTGGCAAAGGACTGCATGGTTCTGCCGATATAGATCTTCGCCTCGTATACGATCTCCGCAAGGCTTATCACCGAAATAATAGAAGTATCCTTCAGACTGATGATGAACTGATTCACCAGCGCGGGAATCGAAACCCTCAGCGCCTGGGGAAGTATCACCTTGATCATGGCTCTGCGGCGGGAAAAACCGAGACTCATGGCGGCTTCCATCTGGCCCTTGTCTATGGCCTGAATGCCTCCCCGGAAGATCTCGGCAATGTAGGCCCCCGCGTTCATCGACAGGGTAATGATCCCCGCGGCCAGCGGCGAAAGCCTGAAATTGAAACCCAGAGACTGGATAAGCTGGGGAAGGCCGAAGTATACAAAAAAAGTCTGTACAAGAAGAGGGGTGCCCCGGATCGCCCATATATAGAATTTGGCAATAAACCTGGGCGGCCCCTTTCTCGAAAGACCGGCAAGACAAAAGAGAAGTCCCAGAAAAATGGCAATGATGAGGGCAATGATAGTCGTCTCTATAGTGACCACCATGCCCCGCATCAGAAGCGGGAACACCTCGCGTAAAACTCTGCTGAATTCCATATCCCGCTAGCTCCCAGGCTTTTCAATCAGTTCTTTGCGATGTACTTGTCCAGAAGCCTCTGGTAGGCGCCGCTGTTCTTCAGGTTAACAAGACCCGCATCGAACATCTTGAGCAGTTCCTGATTCTTGCCTTTGAGCACGGCAAAACCGTAGGAAGAACCCCGTTCCATGTCGGTTACCATCTTGAGACCGTTCCCCTGGGAGATACCGTAGCCCATGACAGGATAATCCTCAAAACATGCCGCGGAATTTCCGGCCTTCACCTCTTCGTACATGAAGGGCGATTCATCAAAGTATACCAGATCAAAACCGTAGCGATCCCGGATTCCTTCGGCAAAAGTGGCCCCTTCCGTCCCGGTCTTGACCGCTACCCGCTTACCATTGAGATCGGCATAGCTCTTCACTTCGTTGTTGCCGGCGCGGATCGCCATAACCACCCCGGAATCGTAGTAGGGCTGGGAAAAATCATACTTTTGCTGCCTTTCGGCAGTGATACTCATACCGGCGATGACACCGTTGGCCTGACTGGATTCCAGGGCGGCTACCGCTGCGCTGAAACCCAGAGGCTGCAGGTCGTAGCCGAAACCCTGATCCGCGGCAATTGCGGCAAGAAGTTCGATATCGATCCCCACATAGTTTCCGGATGCATCCTGAAATTCAAAGGGAGCAAAGGTGGTATCCGTTGCGATGATGTACTTCGCCGCCCCGGAATCCGGCTTACCCCTGGCATAGACATTCCCCGTCACGGCCAGGAGGGCCGCCGCAAGCAGCAGCCCGGCAATCACTGTTCTTTTCATTTTTTTCTCCTCGTTGTCAGAAAATATGTCGCATTCTATCATAAAGGAATGAAAAAAACAATGAAAAACGCGATCGCATTACCCGCGTTACCTCATGTAAACGGGCGAAAGATATTTGCGCAGCGCGGCCAGCATTTCTCCCGCGTCGAGGGGCTTGCCCAGATGGGCGTCCATGCCCGCCGCAAGGCATTTTTCAATGTCTTCGCGGAACACGTTCGCGGTCATGGCGACGATCGGCACGGCGGCGGCTTTTGGTATACCAAGAGAGCGGATGTGCCGCGACGCTTCGTACCCGTCCATTTCCGGCATCTGCACATCCATCAGAATCAGATCGTAGTGCCCGGGGTCCGCGGAAAAGAGTTTTACGGCCTCCGCGCCGTTCTCCGCACATTCTATGCGCAGGTTTGTAGACTCAAGCAATGCGAGAACAATCTCGCGGTTGATTTCCACATCCTCGGCCAGCAGCAGGCAGCGGCCGGTGAAATCGTCCGCAGTCTCGCCGGACTCTGCCATGGCGGCCGCTTTGGCGGCGTTAACGTTGACGCCGAGACATTGGTTGATGCAGTCCACCACGCTCGAGGGGAACAAAGGCTTCGGAAGGAATTTGTCGACCCCGGCGTTCAGCCCCTCCTCCTCAATGACGCTCAGATCCGCAGAGGATATCATAACCACCACGGATTTACCGCGCGCGTTGGCTTTAATGCGGCGCGTCAGCTCCATGCCGTCTATTTCCGGCATTTTCCAATCCACAAAACAGATGTCGTAAACGTTATCGCTTCGTTCGATGGCCGCGCACGCCTCCTTGCCGCCGGAAGCCGCATCGCACACAATGCCTATGCCCTCCATGATCTGCATGAAATACGAAAGCACGTCCGGATCATCGTCAACCACAAGGATCTTCAAATTCTTCGGGTTCATACCCGGCGGCAAGAGGCCCCCCTGGCGCTCCTCCGCGCCGCGTCCGGCCAGGATTGTGAACGCAAACGTAGAACCGCGTCCCAGATTGGATTCCACCCATATACGCCCGCCCATCATCTCCACGATGCGCATGGAGATGGCCAGGCCAAGACCCGTTCCGCCGAACTTGCGCGAGGTGCCGGCTTCCGCCTGTTGGAACGACTTGAACAGGCGTCCCTGTTGTTCGGGGCTTATGCCTATGCCCGTGTCGGTCACACTGATTTGAATCGTGCACAGCCCCTTTTCCTCGCCGACGAGCCGCGCGTCGATATGGATGCCGCCATGGTCCGGCGTGAATTTGACCGCATTGGATACGAGGTTCGTAATCACCTGCGTCAGGCGCTGGTCGTCGCCCACCAGTATATGCGGTATAGCCTGATCGATTCGCACGAGCAATTTCTGATGCTTCTCGTCGATACGAAACGTATTCACGTCGACGACTTTTTTCAGCACCTTTTCAAAGACAAACTCGCCGTATGACAATTCGAGCTTGTTGGCTTCTATTTTGCTCATATCGAGAATATCGTTAATTACGCCAAGCAGGTGTGCGGAAGCGTCGCTTATCTTCTCGAATGCGTAGTCCTTGCGTTCAAGGTTCGCTGCGGCCTGTCCTATGGAGGTCATGCCGATGATTGCGTTCATCGGCGTGCGTATCTCATGGCTCATATTCGACAGGAATTCGCTTTTTGCCCTTGAGGCCGCCTCCGCATCGTTTTGAGCGCGTTCCAGATCGAGTATCATTTGGTTGCGAATGATGGCGTTGGACAAGAGCAGCGCGCCGGGGATCATGATGCGCTCCTCGTCGGACGTGTATTTGGCATTGTTGTGGCAGTTGTCGAAGGTGACCGTACCCCAGAAAACCCCGTGGTATATGATGGGGACGACAAAAATGGACTGTACATCGTACCTCGAGATCATCACCCGCTCGTAGCTTGAGTACTCTCCGATCGATAAACTGAGAGGATTTCCGCCGGAGAGCTTTTCCGGCCAGTCGGGAAGATACTCTTCGTATGGAAACGCGGTGATCGAGTCCGCCGCTTCGATCATAATGTCGGAAACGCCGCTTTCATCCGTGGATACGGCGGCGCCTGAGAGTTGGTGGATGAAATACAACCGTCCGTCGATTTCTTCATTCTTCCAGACGGTTATGCGATCGGCTCCCACGCTGTTCGCTATGATGCCCATACCGCGCCGGAGCGCATCCTTGGGTTTTTCCGGGTCGATGTTGAGCAAGGCGACGGCCATGGCGTGCATGGCGCGCAGCGTCATATCCATTTTGGACTTCTCGTCGAGAAAAATGCGGTTTTGGAACAGGACGATGGAGGCGATAAAAAAGCCGGACACGAAAAAGGACTGGATGTGGTCGATGTACTGCGCCGTGCCGTCAAGCTCCGCCACGAGTGCGTCAAACGGAGGCGCCGACGAAGCCGCGTAGCAGACGATAACCCACGCGATATGCGTTATGAGGATGACGATGCGCGCTTTACCCTTCGACATGAAGAAGATCAGCACGATCGACATGGTAAAATAAGCCGCCGCTCCGCTCTTTATCCCGCCCATGGCGAACAGCGCTGCCGGCAATAACACATCACACAAAGAGAACAGGACAAGCCACGAACCGAGTTTGTGTTTATTGTATACATTACAAAATACGAACAGGGCCGATACGGAGACAGCGATGCCTGCGAGCACAAGGATAAGCGCCGGACTGCTGCGCATGAATAGGCGCGTTATGATGGCGAAAATAACACCGGTTATACCGGCAGCACACACCATATTTGCGATACGCGCTTCAAGCGGCAGCCTCTCGGAGAATATATACCTGTCTATTAAACTCTTGATCCTGCCCACGCCCACCTCTCAATGAAGAACCCACCTATAACAGGCGGGAAAATCCGGCATGCTTGAGAAAAACTAAAATCAGGAGACTCCTGCCATGAAGACTATAACCTGAATACGCGGGGCGCTCAAGGCCCTCCCGAACGTATCATGTTGTTCAAACCGGAAAACTAAAAATAACAGCTTAACTTGAGCGGAGGCAGGGATTAAAAGGAACCTTTGCCGTCCTCAGACCCTGCCGGCCTTTCCAGACTATAGCTTACCGCCTGGGCTTTAAAGCCGAAACGAAGCAGGACGCGGGAGAAACCTTCATGGATCTGGGGAAGCTCAATGTTTATCCTCTCTA
>JAIRXN010000123.1 GCA_031268245.1 Treponema sp.
TCTGTATAAAATTTGGAGGTGGCGGGAGTCGAACCCGCGTCCTAATACGCGAAATACAGGCCTCTACAGGTTTAGCCGCTTATTGGATTGTCGGGACAGGCTTGGCTAGGCGGCATGCGGCCTGTCCGTATTACGGAAAAATCTTACCGCCCGGCGTCCGTATGCGGCGGGGGGCCAGCCTTGATTGTGACGCGGAAGACCTTCCTCAAGGCGGCGGAAGGGTTCCACGCGGTTACGCAGCTAAGGCGTAATCGTAACTGTCGTTGTTGGCAGTTAAAGTTTTTGCCTAAGTTAAGGAGATAGGCACTCCACCTGCAGCCTGCACCCCGAACCGTACCAGTCGAAACCGGTGCACCCCCAAGGCAGACAGTAGAGCTTCTTGCAAAACCCGGTTGGTTTTACAGAAGCTCTTGCAGTTTTTCGCCCTACGGGCTGCAAAACTGCATTTTTTAGAGGTTACTCTTTCAAAACTGAAGTTTTGAAAGAGGCTCAGTATTCAGTATATACTTCTGTTCCGTTCTTATCCACAGGCCGGCCCTGGTTCAAGGAAATTAGGGAAGCGCTGATTTATTCTCGATTGAATAAATCAGTGCTTCCCTAGAAAAAGATAAAAATTGTGATAAAAAATGTTGATTTTGAACGGGTAACGGGGTAGTTTATATAATATGCTTGTGCAAGCCGCGAATAAGACGATTCATGCCTTAAGCGGAGAAGAGGAGAATCTTGTCTCGAATGTTTTAAGCTGGCTGGATTCGGCATTTCCCGAAGAAAGCCGGCTGGCCCAGGATAGACTGCATAACCTGCGGGAATTGGGGAATGTCGTGTTCAACTATCCGTCGGTACGGGATTCCCAGACTCTCAAAGGCGATTTTAGGGATGAAAACCGGCTTTTGGCCGCCCTCTGTTCATTCTCATCCGCATCCCGACTCCTCCATATCCCGACCAAAGTGGTGGCTGTACGGTCATATTTGGTATCAAAGTTCCATACTTTTGCCCTGCTGGCCCGGATATGCCGGGAAAATGCCGAATTTTATATAAAGATCCGGGAGGTCATACTTTCGGTAGTGTCTACCCTTATGGCGGAAGAGGTTTACTTCTCCTGTCTGGAGGATTCCTCCTTTCCTTCCGGCAAGAAACCGGCCCTGGCTCAGGATCTGGTACGCCTCTGGGACAGCGGGACTGATGCCAGGGCGATTCTCCATCTCCCTGCCCTCAAGGCCCTCTGGACAGCCCGGGATGCGGTTCCTCCGGTTTTCGGCACCATGAACGGTTCCAGCGAACTCTTCCGTATAACCATGGATATGGGGGAAGACTGGTACGATTTTCTGGTGGAGGAAACGGAAAATGCAGAAACTCATTGGGCTCTGGAGGAATTTCTCTTCGGTCTCTCTTTTGAAGAGATTGCCCAGGTTCGGGAGAGGCTCACCTGTTTCGGTATCAACGCGGTAGGCTGGGATGAAGTCCATAGCTTCCTGGGCAGCCGGCCCTCCTTTACCCCCATGGACGAGAATGATCTACGGAGCATTTACGACTTTTTCATCGACCGGCGGGATGCCGCCCTGTTCCGTATGCGCGTCTCTGTACCCGGCCCGCGGCATACTCTGGAAGAGATCTACCTTAAATACCGGATTCTGCAGGAAAACTGAAATTGAGGCCGGCCTATACTATCGTTTGGGGCGGCTGTTTGACCCATACATCCCGGTTATCGGAGTAGTCCCCGCCGGTTCCCTGTCCGGCCTTTGCAGGCGGCGCATCGCCCGGGATCTCCGCGAGAGGCTCTTTCCCGCCGCTCTCTTGCGAATCAAGAAGGGCCTCCAGTTCCGCTGCATGTTCCAGATTGTTCAGATAGGCGATCTGTGTCTTGCTGATACTGTCCAGAATTTCCTGGGTACCGGAGTGCAATTCCTTGATCTCCGCCCTGGTACTGTCCGTAAGGTTCCGGATAAGCTTGATGGCTGCGTTGAAACTTTCGTGGTTGACCATAAAGTCCGCATTTCCGTCATCTGTACCTCCGGTCTCAGGAAGACTCCGCAATGTTCCTGCGATCTCCGAATGAAGCGCCCTGTTTTCTGCGGCCATGCCGGAAACGGCTTCCAGTTCTCCTGAAAGAGCGTTAATCTTCCCGCTTACCAGATTGAAAGTCTTGAAGGACTCTTTGCTGATCTTTAATGCGTCCCGGGTTATCTGGGTGATGGTCTTTACTTCTTCGGTGATGCGCCCGGCGCTTTCCCTGGTGGAATCCGCCAGTTTGCGGATCTCATCGGCTACCACGGCAAACCCGGCGCCGGCCTGCCCGGCATGAGCGCTTTCGATGGCGGCGTTCATGGAGAGAAGATTCGTCTGGCTGGAGATCTGGTTGATGAGTTTGGTCATTTCCGCAATGCCTTCCACCTCGACGGAGATGGTTTTGATGCTCTCGTTCACACGCCGGGCCTTCTCTTCACCTTCGCCGATCTCATCCCGCAGGGAAACTATCTTCCCGGCGCTTTCTCCAATCTGTTCAGCCACCGAACTTGAAAGGCCCGAAAAACGGGAAAGCGCTTCTTCCGTCTTTTCAGAGACACCCGGCGATCTGACGTTGATCTGCTGTTCCAGGATACCCAGCGCTTCCAGAGCCTGATTTGCGGAAGATTCAATCTCGTTGAACTGATTGGCGATCTTGCCGATTATTTCCCCGGCGTAGGAGAGAACTTCATCCCGTTCCTCCCCTTCACTCATCAATTGCTCCCGGATAGAACCGCTTTCCTTTATAAAAATTTTGAGAGTTTTTTGAATTTCCAGTCTTTCACGTTTTAATTTTTCAAGTTCTTCTCTAAGCGCAAGGACAGAGGAAATGCGTTTTTTACAGGATCTGAGATGGAAAAAAAAGACAATGGCAAAACATACCGCAGCCAAAAAAAATACAACGCAAAGCAAAATAAGGTAAATCACTGCTTTTCGTATTCCTGTACTTCATTGTAAACATATTCGAGGCTGATACCTGCCTTGGCAAACATGGCCTCGGAATCTTCACCGTCATGGTAGCGGCGCTGGGCCACCACCCGCCTGATGCCGCAGTTGATGATGAGCATGGCGCAGGTACGGCAGGGTGTCATGCGGCAGTAGAGCGTGGCCCCTTCGATGGCTATGCCCCGTTTTGCGGCCTGACAGATCGCATTCTGTTCCGCATGAACAGTCCGTACACAATGGGTACTTATTGATCCGTCCTCATGGAGCATTTTTTTGAATTGATGACCAACTTCGTCGCAGTGGGGAAGGCCGGCAGGAGCCCCTACATAGCCTGTAACAAGAATCTGATTGTCCTTGGCTATAACGCAGCCTGAACGGCCCCGGTCACAGGTAGCCCGTTTGGAAATAGCGTCGCACACCTCCATAAAATATTCATCCCAACTGGGCCGGCGGTACGTTTCGCTCACACAATACTCCTGTTTCAAGTATGGTGAAAGTCACAGCTTTTCACAAGTCCGCTAACTCATGTTTTGAAACCGGCTCATCTTGCCGAAAAGCGACAGGAAGGGCCCAATCTCCGTCCTGACCCGTTTGAGGAAGGAAATGTCCGCGGCCGGCGGCCTTCTTCCGCCGGCTCCGGCACAGTCCGGGAAATAGGCCCAGAGGTAATCGCAGAAATCCAGGAGGGCTTCAAGTTCTTCTCCTGTCCCCCGCCGTTCCCCGGTAAGGATGGAAAGGAGGCTGCGGAGCGCGGAAAGTTCTCTCTCAATAAAGGCGCCGGTCACCGCTGCGGCGCCAGACGCCGTTGCGGTGTCTGTTACCGTTGCGGCGCCAGACGCCGCTGCGACTTCCAGCGTTTTGAGCGCCTCCGTGCCGTTTAAGACGGGGATACCCAGCGGAAGACCTGAGCTTTCAGTATCAAAGAGCCGCTTTTCACCTGAAAAATTCCTTTCAAAGAGATCCCGGTACGCACGCATGGCCCCGTCGCTCAATACCGGGATTCCGTTTTTGGCCGGAGTCTGCAGAACGCCGGGCCGGATAGCCGCCGCGGTATTGGGCAGGCTGTGGAAACGGTTCTGCGTCTTGAGCCGTTCCAGGTGGCCCGGACTTGAGCGCGCGTGGTAGGTATCCGGATTGAAGCTAAAGTCTATGCCGGCGCAGATCACGGGCCCTTTCCCGAGGCTGAGGGCGATTGCAACCGCGGAAAGACCGACCGAAGAGAGGGGAGGGAATTGACTGACCGGGAAGGCGGCTTCAATCCGTTTCAGAAAACGAATTTCCGCCCAGGGGGTAAAAAAGAGGAAGACCTCTCCTCCAAGTACATCCGCGGTGGCGGGAAGCGCGGAAAGATCCATCGCAAGCGGTATGCCCTGTCCTCCGGCGCCGATAAAATCCCTCAGATTCCAGTGCTGGCTCTCCAGCGCGATTACAAGGTCAGGCTTTATTCCCCTCGCGCCCAGAACAGAGAGCGAAGTATCCACAGAAACGATCCTGAAGGGCCTTGAAGATGGAAAGAGAACCTTCTCTCCAAAATGATCCAGGAGCCCGCCTAGAAAGGGATCAAGTGAAGGCCCCGCCCCCGTTACAAGCACGGGACTTCCGCCGTAGGAAAGCCGGGAAAGAGGCGGAAAACGGGGAATAAGAGCCAGATTCCGTACTGTATTCAGGGCAAAACGCCGGCCCAGCTTACTCAAGGTGAGGGCGTTGCCCCAGTCCAGGGCTATCTCCTGCCTCAATGCCGCGGCTATTGCATCATAGCCTGCCTCATCAAGACGCCAGCCGCCGGAAAGCCGCAGCGTTTCTACCCGCCTGAAACGCCGGCTCCCCCATTGCCGCCGCACAAAACCACACACCGCTTCCGGTTCCCTCTCCCCGCAGAGGGCAAGCCGGGAATTTCCTGCCAGGATTTTATCCATAGTAAGAATGCTGAAACTGAAAAGAGCCGGATTAGTTTCCGCACAGAGAACGGCGGAAGCTTCATCACAGGACGCAAGACGCTCCAGAAGCCGGGAGAGACCGTAACCGTAGAGCGGGGAAGGACAGAGCCAGAGAGTCCTCTCCCGGACTATCACGTTTCCGGCAAGCTTTTCTCCCTGCGAAACAGGGTCCCGCCGGGAGAGGAGACTCAAGCCATTCCAGGAAACTGAAAAGCCCCTGCCGGCCGCCGTTACCTGAAGCCCGTCATCCGGCATCAGTTCATCCGGACTTAGTTACCGCTGCCGGAAAAGAAGAGTTGACTATACGTAAGAATAAAATTGTCTTCCAGTTTGCCACTGTTCATGAAGAACGAATGGATATTCTGACTTATAATACTGCTCATCCAGTAACTCTTGTAGGCTTCCTGAATGTAACCTGTATTGATTTCATCCGCGGCCTTCTCTTCCAGCGGATAGAGCACCACAATCCTGGAACCGAGAGACAGAGGCTGGGAAGCTGTCTGCAGAGGAGTAGAAAACGCTGTTTTCCAGAAATTTTCATTTGAGGAAGCTCCGGAAAGATTCTCAACGGAAAAAGAAGAGAGAGAGGTGAATAATCCTGCATCCCCGTAGTTGACAGGCAGCGGGCCGAACTCATTCATCTCAAGGCCCCATTTTTCCGCGGCCGCGTAAAAATCGTCCTCCCCGGCATCGGCAATGAAGCGTTCCGCTTCCGCTATTGTCCAGTCTTCTATGCGGCTCCGTTCAAAAATATCAATATAGCTGCGGATCTTCTGCAGGATTGATGAATCGTCCGTGTCCGCCCGGCGGGGTTCCTCTTCCGCCCGGAAGAATGACCAGCTCTTCTCCCCGGTCTTGATGACGCCGCTATAGGCGCCCCGTTCCAGCTTGAGGAGCGTTTCCCGATCCGCGGCTTCGGGAGCCTCGGTATCCAGTTCCCAGGCGAGTTTTATGCCCATGTCGCCGCCTTTGTCCGCATAGCTGTCCGTAGAATGTTCTCTGGCGGCATCCTCAAAAGTTGAACTTCCCTCCTGAATAGTGCGGAGAATCCCGGCGGCCTCCCGTTCACCGGAAGTAACGGTAATTCTGGAAAGGTGGCTTACCCGGAATTTATCCGCATTGGCATCCCCGTAGGCCTTGACCTCAGAGTCAGGATAGGCCGCAAGGAAAAAGGTAACCATATAAAAAGACCGTTCCGGAGAAGACATGAGGCCGATAAACCCGGTTTCCCCGGTTGAAACCCGCAAGCCCCCCAGATCGCTGCGGTAATGCTCTTCGGCAATGGAATTCTGAACATCCCGCCAGAGACTGAGGCGGCTGGTATCGTCCATGCCGCGGTAGAGGGCAGGTGAGAACCGGCCGTTTTCCTGGAACTGGGGAAGCTCCGCCACTCTCCGGTCTACCACCGCAGGAGGCGCCTTGTACCCGATTTCTTCCATGGTTTCCAGGATAGCCGTATGGACAACAGCCCCTTCAAAGGCCTGCCTCCAAATCTGAAAATTCTCCGAATCGGTGATCTCCTGTCCCATAGTCTGATAGTAGCGGATATAGTTTGCGTAAACCTGGGCAAAGTAGTTATTGGGCACATAAGCTATGGGCTTTTTGTTGTATCTGCCGAAAGTTAGATCCGCCTGAGCGCCCATGGCCTCCGGCACAAAGGCGGGAACCAGAACAAAGG
>JAIRXN010000168.1 GCA_031268245.1 Treponema sp.
ATTAAACGGACATCTAATATCAAGATTTCTTCCGCTTGGCATTTGTAGTTTATTATCACAAGTTTCGTTGGTTGTTAGTATGGCCGCCATAAACAATATGATAAAAAAATATGGCGCATTTGATAATATTTTCAAACAGGAACAATACGCGCAAATTCCAATGGCGGTAGTTGGAATTGTGATGAAATTTTTTCAGATAGTAATTTCTATTGTGGTAGGCATGGCTGCCGGGTGTATACCTGTCGCCGGATACAACCTTGGCGCAAAACATAGTGAACGGGTAAAGTCACTTTTTTCACGGCTTTTAATATGCGAGGCGATTGTTGGTGTTGTTGCGTTTGCCGCAGTTGAAATTTTCCCAAAACAGCTTATTGATATTTTTGGCGCAAATAACGAAAGTATATATTATACCGATTTTGCGTTAAAGGCATTTCGCATATATTTATGCCTTGTCATTTTTGCATGTATAAATAAAGCGGCCTTCATATTTTTGCAGGCAATGGGGAAACCTTGGGCTTCAACATTCCTTTCTATGCTTCGGGAAGTGATATTTGGCGCTGGATTTCCTCTTATACTTCCATTATGGTTCGGACTTAATGGGGTTCTTTATTCAATGCCGTTATCAGACTTATTGACATTTATTGTGTCAATAATTGTTATAAAGAAAACTTATAACGAATTTTGGAACAGCCTCACCGGTTAGGCAGTCATGCCCTCAGCTCCGGTATCGCCTCCAGCACCGAATCTTCGATCTTCTTTCCACCTGCGGTGAGGCCGAGTCGGCGGCCTTTCCGGGCTTCTCCGTGGTAATCGCTGCCTTCGGTAATATAGAGATCCAGGGTTCTTCCCAGTTTTTCAAGGCGTTTACATTCCCCTGTTTTGGCGGCGGGATGCCAGGCTTCGAGGCCGGAGAGACCCCGCTCCTTGAGGCGGGCGATAAAGGCGGGCAGTTTGCCCCAGGCCAGATAGAGCGAAAGGGGGTGGGCTATCACCGGAATGCCCCCCGACTCCCGTATGGCGGCGGCTGCCCGTTCAAAAACCACTCCCTTTCTGGGCACATAGAGTACCTGTCCCGGCCCCAGATAGCGGCTAAAGGCCTGATCGATGTTTTTTACAAGTTTCCGCTTGATAAGAAAGGCCGCAAAATGAGGCCGCCCGATGGAACTTCCCTTCGAGAAGGCGGCAATATCTTCACGTTTTGCTTCAATTCCCTGTTCTTCCATCCGATCAAGGATCTCCCGGTTTCTCTCCTCCCGGAATTTCTGCAGATCCTTCACCATGTCCAGAAAAGACGGGGCCGGCTTTTTGATGCCCAGCCCCAGAAGGTGGAATTCTCCGCTGGAAGACCAGCCGTCTTTTCCCGGCCCCTGCTCAATTTCAACCTCAATTCCGGGCACAAAATGGATACCCAGCTTCTCCGCCTCGTCTCTTCCTTCCTGTAATCCATCAATGGTATCATGATCCGTCAGGGCAATGGCGCTGAGACCCCGTCCGGAGGCTTCCCGGATCAGTTCCCGGGGGCTGTAGGAGCCGTCGCTGGCGGTGGAATGGGTATGCAAGTCTATCATTCTAACACAGTGTAGCAGAAAAGGTTAAGTTTTGAAAGAAAAGTACCGGCAAAGGCTCAAAATTTTGCGCTTTTTGCCGACAATAAGTTACACATGGACTCCGATCATTGACTGTCCGGGTTACCGATTATAAGATAGAAGGATAGGATGCCTGTTGCTCAGGGAGGGAGCGGGTGTTCTTGTTGAAGGACGGCCCTAATTGTTTGATTATTCCTTAAAGAATGGTCTCATTGTCAGTAAAGGGCAAAAGCCGCATAGCGCCGGTTTGACCGTAAAGGGGAAGATCATCGGTTCTTCAGGGGCTGCCGTATCCCTTGACCTCAAGGGCGCCTCGGTGGTGTATCCTGCGCTGATCAATACCCACGATCATCTCCAGGGGAATTACCGGCCTCCGGTCGGCCCAAAACAGGGAAGTTTCTATCTTACCTGGCTCCCCTGGGATAATGACCTCAAGGCTTCCGATACTTTTAAGGAACGTTCCCGGCTCAGCCGTGAGGATCTCTACAATTTTTCAGGCTATAAGTGCCTTTTTTCCGGAGTAGCCACGGTAAACGATCACTTCCCCCAGAAGTTCAACAGGGAAATTCTCCCCACGCTGCCCATTCGGGCGATTCTTGAATACGGGCTTGCCCATGAAACGAGTTCCTATGATCTTAAATGGGGGGATGGTGTCGAAACGGAGCATGAGCGGGCGGTAAAAAACAAATGGCCTTTCATCACGCATCTTTGCGAAGGTTTTGATGAAGAATCCATGAGCGGTGTGGAACATTTGGAGACGCTCAAGATCCTGGATAAGCACTGCCTCTTTATTCATTGCGTCGGTTTTAGCGATGAAGACATTGAAAAGGTGGCGAAGGCCGGGGCCAGTGTTTCATGGTGCGGTTTTTCCAATATGTTCATGTTCAATGTTACCTGCAAGATCCGCAAGATGCTCAAGGCCGGGGTCAATCTCACCATTGGAACCGATTCTTCCGCTACCGGTTCCGCCAATCTTCTTGCGGAGATGAAATATGACCGGGATCTGTACCGCGGACTCTACGGAGAAGATCTTTCCGCGGAAACCATGTTCGAAATGGTTACCGCCAATGCCGCCAGGGCCTTCTGGATAGAGGACAGGACAGGTGTATTGGAAAAAGGTAAATTGGCGGATATACTGGTGGTAAAAGGCAGGCATGACGACCCTTACGAAAATCTGCTGTGTTCTTCAATGGAGGACATAGAGCTATTGACTTTGGAGGGCTTTCCCATTTATGGGGAATTTCGTTTCCTGGATCTTTTTGGTTCTTCCCTGAAGAAAGGGGAATTGCCGGAAGGCTATACCGCTATCAAGGTCGGCGGGAGGCAGATGTTTGTGAAGGGTGATCCCGCAGGTCTTTACCGGGAAGCCCGGTGTAAGATAGGCTTTAAGAAGGTGCTTGATTATCTGCCCTTCGAGCCCGATTAATTCGATTAGACAGAGGAAAGAAAGAAGGCCATGCCCAAACCGCTTCAATACCGTTCCGGTTCCATCATTTATATGCGGGGTGATCCTGCGGATAAGGTGTTTATCCTTCAATCCGGAAAGGTGAATTTGATCTATCAGGATATAGAAACAGGGTCGGATCTCCATGATCTTGTCCAGCCCGGGGAATTCTTTGGTGTCAAATCCGGCCTGGGCCGTTATCCCCGTGAAGAAGATGCGGCGGCTATCCAGGATGCGGTGATTATGGCCTTTACCGTTTCGGAATTTGAAGCCCTGGCCATGGCAAACACCCGCATCATCATGAAAATGCTCAAGGTTTTTTCCAACCAGATGCGGCGTATCCACAAGCAGGTTTCAAGCCTCATGGAAAAGGAAGAACTCGATCCCGATGTGGGGCTTTTCAATGTAGGCGAGTATTATCTCAAAGGCAAGCGTTTTTCCCAGGCCCGTTATGTGTTTAGCCGTTACCTGACCTACTATCCGTCGGGGAAGAATGCCGCCCAGGCCGCAAAATACCTGGAAGCCGCCGAAACTTCCCTGGCCCACATGGGCGTCGTGAAGTCTCCCGGAGGGGGAGAGGCGGGCATGTTTCCCCGGCCCCAGACTCAGCCCGCCCCGGCTGCGGCAGATGCCGGTCCGGGCCAGGATCTTTCCGTTATCGCCAAAAGTTACTACGATGCGATAAGCTTTATCTCCCAGGAAAAATATCAGCAGGCGTATCTTCTCTTTAAGCGTATCGTTGACGCAAACGAAGAGCCTGAATATGTGGCCAAAAGCAGTTACGAAATCGGCCGCTGCCTGTTCCTCCTCAATAAATTCGATGACTGTATCAGATATTATACCGTCATGCTCACCAAGTATCCCAAACATCCGGATCTCCGGGATGCGATTTTCTTTATCGGGCAATCCTACGAGCGGAAGGGGCAGAAAGATCAGGCAGGGGCCTTCTATAAAAAGATACTGTCCATGCCTGCAGATGAGGACGATGGTACGACGATGAAGGCAAGACGGGCTCTCAAGGCCCTGGGAGGAACGTAAGATGGCCATGGATCTTGCAGCTTTTGGACGCTTTGCCCGGTCATTTCAACCCGGGGAGATGATCTTTAGCGAATTTGAGCCCGGAGATACCTTTTACCTTATACAGTCGGGCAGGGTGGAACTGGTAAAGATCATCGGAGACATTGAAAAGACTCTGGATATTTTGCAGCCTTCGGAAATGTTCGGCGAAATGGCGATTCTGGAAAATTCCCCCCGTTCCGCCACGGCTATTGCCCTGGACGCGGTAAAGGTACTGGAATTCAACAGCCAGAATTTTGAGATACTGCTTCTGGGCAATCCCCAGATAGCCTTAAAACTGCTGCGGATGTTTGCCAAACGGATCTACGATTCCAAGCGGCGTTTCATGACCCTTACCCTGGAAGAACCGCAGGCCAAGGTTGCCGATGTCTTCCTCATGCTGGATGAATCCCAGTCCGGCATCGACAAGACCACGGAGCGCCGGGAGTTCAGTACTACCGTTGACGATATTGCCCACTGGGCCGGCATGAGCGTGAAAGATACCAACGAAACCCTGCGCCAGTTTGTTGCCCAGCAGCGGATGGAGATGTATCCCGACAAGATTGCCGTCAAGAATATCAACGATTTCCTCCGGTTCGTTAATTCCCGCAGACGGAAATAAAATCCCATAAAATAAGGAAATTTCATGAAGAAAACCGCAAAAACCCTGATCCTCTTCCCGGCATTGCTGCTGTTCTTTGCCTGTCAAAGCGCCCCTTCAAGCGGCGGAGATTCAGTCCGTGACGATGGCTATCCCGAAGACAGCGCCACCAAAGGCAGGAAGCTGGCGGTTCAGTATGTTGCCTACATGCTGGAAAACAACGCAAATCTGGAATTTGTCAGCAGCGTCTTCCCCAATGCCGCATATCCTGCCGAATTGACCAGGCTGATGAGCCGGGTAGAGATGACGCGGCTTTCCGGTGAGGCAGAGGGAGACTTTGAATTCATAGATTCCCTCCGTTCCGAAGTAAACGCCCGGTATCCCAATAAATGGAACATGCCGGTAAAAGATCTGGTTGACTGGTATTCCAGTCTCTTCTCCATGTATTACGATCTGCTTGCAAAAGCGGGCTATTAGACCCCGCTGCGAATAAAGGCAGCCTTCCCGATTTTACTTGACTAATTATCCCCGTTTTATTATTATGAATGTGAAATATTTCACAGATATGGCCTTGATTTTGCTTTAGGCTGTATAGTAACCGACTTTGCGGACAGACACTATATAAGAAGGCGGGTTATGACCTTAATACCGGAGCCGTCCAGGGTACGGCTTCTTCACCTTATGCGAATCATGGAAAAATTTGCCCAGCCTT
>JAIRXN010000184.1 GCA_031268245.1 Treponema sp.
ATTAGATATCAATATTATAAATATTATTGTAATGGCTGCTGTATCAATTAAATAATAAATCTTTTGATATGAAAGCATTGCAAGAACAAATGTAACAATCAAGAAAAAATTAGATACTACAAAAATTCCCATTATATTACCTTTCTATTATTTAGTTTATAGCACTAAATTACAAATTAAATACTATTATATGCCCTTATTAGTACCATGTCAATCATTTTCCGGTAAATTTCTTATTTTATATATTTTCAAACTAATTTTAGCCGACATTGCACATAACAGATCTGTTTACGCTTTGGGGCCTACGACTCATTCCGGCACATTTTGCCCTGCCGAAGGCAGGCCGGTAATCTACGGTAAGCGCCGTTTTAATGGCGCTTACCGGGGAGATATGCGCCGTCCCAAAGGGATGGCGCATATCTATTTTTTGATACTGTAGAAGGCTTTCTTGCCCGCATAGCGGGAGATGCCTTCGAGTTGGTCTTCGATACGCATAAGCTGGTTGTACTTGCAGACCCGGTCGGTACGGCTCATGGAGCCGGTCTTGATCTGTCCGGTTTCAAGGGCCACTACAAGGTCGGCGATAAAACTGTCCTCGGTTTCCCCTGAGCGGTGGGATACTACTGCGGTATAACCTGCCCGTTTTGCCATCTCGACAGCCTCGTAGGTTTCGGTAACCGTACCGATCTGGTTCACCTTGATGAGGATCGAGTTGCAGGCGCCCATGGCGATGCCCTTCTCAAGCCGTTTTGTGTTTGTCACAAAGAAATCGTCGCCTACGATCTGGACTTTGGAACCCAGGCTCTTGGTAAGCTTTACATAGCCGTCCCAGTCATCCTGATCCAAAGGATCTTCAATGGAGATGATGGGGTACTTGTTCACCCAGCCGGTATAGATTTCGATCATCTCGTCGGCGCTAAAGAGCTTGCCGGGGTTGGACTTCCAGAACTTGTAGCCTTTCTTGTCGCCCTCGCCAAAGAGTTCGGAACTTGCGCAGTCCAAGGCAATGCCGAACTGATCTCCGGGTTTGTAACCTGCTTTCTCAATGGCCTTCATGATAAATTCCAGGGCTTCCTCGTTACCGATATCCGGCGCAAAACCGCCTTCATCACCGACTGCAGTATTCTTTCCCGCATCGTGGAGCAGTTTCTTGAGGTTGTGGAATACTTCTGCTGTCCAGCGTACCGCTTCCCTTAAGGTTTCGGCGCCCACAGGCATGACCATGAATTCCTGAAAATCAATCTTGTTGTCCGAATGCTTGCCCCCGTTGATGATATTAGCCATGGGCACGGGGAGCAGATTGGCGTGGAAGGATCCCAGGTACTTGTACAGGGGAATACCGAGGAAATCCGCGGCTGCACGGGCGGCAGCCATGGACACGCCTAGAATGGCGTTGGCGCCCAGCTTGCTCTTGTTCTCCGTCCCGTCAAGCTCGATCATGGTCTGATCGATGTCTACCTGTTCAAGGGCATCCATGCCCTGGAGTTCAGGCGCTATGACATTGTTTACGTTATCAACAGCCTTGAGAACTCCCTTCCCCAGATAGCGGCCCTTGTCTCCATCTCTCAGTTCCACCGCTTCATAGTCGCCGGTAGAAGCCCCGGAAGGAACCGCGGCCCTTCCTGTTGAACCGTCTTCCAAATGAACATCCACTTCCACAGTTGGATTTCCGCGGGAATCGAGAATCTCTCTCGCCTCCACATATTCAATGATACTCATACTTCCCTCCGTTAGGTTAATTAAGCTCGAATAATATCAATTCTAACCTTTTTTCAAGCCTTTGACCAGAGCACGGCTATGGTTTTTGGAACGGCCGCCTTAAATTTAGTGGAAAAACCGGGCCTTTGCCGGTTTTTCCAAGAGATTGTTCCGAAAAAAACCTGAGTTTTGGAACAAGCTCAGTCTACTATCCATTCCCGGCAAAAACTGCTATAATAGAAACAAATATGGAATTTAACGAACTAAATCTGCATCAGGATCTTAAACGGGGCATTGCAGAGGCCGGATACATCAACTGCATGCCCGTCCAGGAACAGGTTATAAAACACGCTTTTACAGGTCAGGATCTCTATGTCCAGTCCCAAACCGGAACAGGTAAAACCGCCGCCTTTCTTGTCGTCATCTTTCAGCGGTTCCTTACGGAAGAAGCCCTCAAGGGGAAGAAGGCCATCATCATGGTGCCCACCAGGGAGCTGGCGGTTCAGGTTGAAGAAGAGGCAAAAGTGCTGGGGAAGTACCTCCCCTTCAAAATAGGCAGCTTTTACGGCGGTGTGGGTTATGTACAGCAGCAGCAGCTTCTCCGGGAACATGTCCAGATCCTTGTCGGTACCCCCGGCCGGGTTCTGGATTTGAACAAATCGGGACACATGAACCTGATGGATCTTGCCTTTCTCATCCTTGATGAAGCAGACCGGATGTTCGACATGGGTTTCTATCCGGATCTCCGCAAGCTTATCAAGGTGGTGCCTCCGGCAGACAGACGGCAGACCATGCTCTTCAGCGCCACCCTCAATGCCTGGGTAAAGAATCTGGCCTGGGAGTACACCAAAGACCCGTTTGAAATCGAGATTGAGCCGGAAACGGTTACGGTGGACGAGGTGGAGCAGGTTCTCTACCATGTTCCCTCGGGTGAAAAAATACGTATCCTTCTCGGTATCCTGCAGCAGGAAAAGCCCGAAAGCGCCATCATCTTTTGTAATACCAAACGTTACACGGAAATTGTGGCAAAACGGCTCCGTATGAACGGGATAGATGCGGAGTTCATCATCGGAGATCTTCCCCAGAAGCAGCGGCTGAGGATTATTGACGATGTCAAGGCAGGAAAGACCCGTTTCCTGGTGGCTACCGATGTGGCGGCGCGGGGGCTGGATATTGAGGGGCTTGCCCTGGTCGTCAACTACGATCTTCCGGTGGAAGCCGAAAACTATGTACACCGTATCGGCCGTACTGCCAGGGCAGGGAAAACCGGCAAGGCAATAACCCTGGCCAGCGAACAGGATGTCTACGAACTCCCCGCTATAGAAAAATACATCGGCAAGAAGATCCCGGCCCTGATTTCGGGGAAAGATTTGCAGGGTGAAGACAAGAGCGAGGGACAGCGGATACGGACTGAATTTGCCGGTTTCGGCCGGGACGACAGGGGCCGCGGAAGGCGGAACAGAGAGCCTGTCCGCCGGGAAAGGCACGGCGAAAGAGACCGGCCGCCGGGGGCACGGAGCGAAAACCGCAAACCGCGGCAAGATGAAAAACGCCCTGCCGGGCAGGAGATCGAAAACCTCGCGGCCTTAAGCTTTGAAGAACGCATGGCCCGTTACAAGCAAAAATACGCCGGAAAAGCAGGCGGACAAGGCCCGGGCCAGGCGGCTTCAACGCATGGTTCCCCGGCAGATGAGAAGCGCGGGGAGAAAAGGCGCGGACGGAAGCCGCCGCAAGGCCGCGGCAAAGCGGATACTCCCCGGCGGAACAGGCCGCAGGGCCGCAGCGAAACGGAAACGAAGGTTCCCAAAAAAAGAGAATCCGGCGGCAAAGCCGAAGACAGGACCGGCAGCAAAACTGCTGTCGGCGAGGGAATCAAGACTTCCGTTCCCGGCAAAAAAGAAAAGAAGGGTCTCTTCGGAGCACTGCTGGGACTCTTAAAAAAGAAATAATTTACGACAGGGTTATGTATTCATGATTACAGTAAGCGATTTAAGCCTCTCTTACGGAGAGCGTGTTCTGTTCAAAGATGTCAATTTGAAATTCACTCCCGGAAACTGTTACGGCATCATCGGCGCCAACGGAGCCGGAAAATCCACCTTTCTCAAGATCCTCTCCGGTGAAACCGAATATGACAGGGGAGAAATTTCCGTCAGTACCAATGAGCGCATTGCGGTGCTCAAACAGGATCACTTTGCCTTTGAGGAATACCCGGTACTGGAAACCGTGATAATGGGTTACCCCAAGCTGTACGGCATACAGAAGGAACGGGACTCCATCTACGCCAAAGAGGACTTCACCGAAGAAGACGGCATGAGGGCAAGCGAACTTGAGGCCGACTTTGCGGAACTGGGCGGCTGGGAAGCTGAAGCGCAGGCAAGCAGACTCCTCTCCGGTCTCGGCCTTGATGAGGAAGATCACGGCAAAATGATGGGCGAACTGGACGAATCAAAGAAGGTGAGGGTGCTTCTCGCTCAGGCCCTCTTCGGCAATCCCGACATCCTCCTGCTGGACGAGCCTACCAACGGTCTTGATCTTGAATCCATTTCATGGCTGGAAGAATTTCTCATTGATTTTCCCAACACTGTTATTGTTGTTTCACACGATAGGCACTTTCTCAATTCGGTATGTACCCTGATCTGTGATATTGATTTTGGCAGAATTACTGCGTATTCGGGAAACTACGACTTCTGGTACCAGATGAGCCAGATGCTCCAGAGGCAGGCCAAGGAACAGCTTAAAAAACGGGAAGAAAAGGCACGGGAATTAAGGGAATTTATCCAGCGTTTTGCAAGCAATGCCAGCAAGAGCCGCCAGGCCACCAGCCGGAAAAAAGTCCTTGAAAAACTGGATCTTGAAAACCTTACGGTTACCAGCCGCAAATTTCCCTATGCGGGCTTCAAGCCCGAAAGGGAGATCGGCAACAATGTGCTGCGCGTGGAGAAACTCTGCGCATCTTCCGGCGAAGCAGAAGTACTGCGGAATTTTTCGTTCCTTGTAAACAAGGGAGAAAAAATCGCCTTTGTGGGTGCGGAACATGCCGCCAAGACTGCCCTCTTCGATATAATTGCGGGGGTAAAAAAACAGGAGGCTGGGGATTTTTACTGGGGCCAGACCACCGGCGTTTCCTACTTCCCCAAGGATAATTCTTCTTTCTTCGATTCGGATCTCTCAATCACCGAATGGCTCCGCCAGTATTCCCCGGATCAGGATGAAACCTATGTGCGCAGCTTTCTGGGGCGCATGCTTTTTTCCGGCGACGAGGCCCTGAAACCGGTAAATGTCCTTTCCGGAGGCGAAAAAGTCCGCTGCATGCTCTCAAAACTCATGCTTTCCGGAGCAAATATCCTCATCCTGGATGAACCTACAAACCATCTGGATCTGGAGGCGATCACGGCGCTCAATGAAGGGCTTATCGCCTTTCCGGGGGTGCTTCTCTTCAATTCACACGATCATGAATTTATCACCTCAATTGCAAACCGCATCATCGAGATTCTCCCGCCGGGCAGTCCGGATTCCTGCATTGACCGCATGATGCCCTTTGACGACT
Organism: Treponema sp.; assembly: GCA_031268245.1. Classification (GTDB taxonomy): domain Bacteria; phylum Spirochaetota; class Spirochaetia; order Treponematales; family Breznakiellaceae; genus JAIRNJ01. The sequence goes on from JAIRXN010000184.1 coordinate 5,246, forward strand.
ATCTGACGGATGAACAGGTCAAGGCCGTTCGTTCCGAAGCCTATCATCATGTACAAAGCGCCGAAGGCGGCGCCGTTTCGTCAACTTCCTTGCGTTCATGGCCCGAAGGGACACATGCGGAACGGCTGAAAATTTAATATTGTCTCATTATTGAATATTGAAATAATACCGTTCCAGATATGCTATCCGCCGCCTTGCATCGTTATAACGCGGGCTCTGCGGATACTCACTGACAAGCTTTCTGTAACATTCAATGGAACGCTTAATATCCCTTGCGGGACTGCCGGCTTCATAAAACTGACCATAAAGCCACCAGGTCTCATCAGTCCCCGGAGGATAGCGTCTGCAAAATTCATCCAGCGCGGCGATTGCGGAAGCAGTTTTCCCCGCTTCAAACTCCTCCCGGGCACGGGAGATTAATTCTTCAGGCTCTGCATTGAGGGGAATACCCGCCCCTTCACTCTCTCCGCTTCCGGCCTCCGCAGCGGAAAGCTCAGGCTGCCGCTCCGTGGGCACAGGGGCCGCAGGAACAGTTTCATCGACAGGCGGCGCTTCCGCAGGCGGAGATACTGCTCTAACACCGGTAGAAGTACTGTCAATTTCGGGCCAGCGGGGATTGGCGACTACCCTGCCCCGGTCAAGTGCATCAGAGCGGCCTGAGCCCCGAGGCGTCTCGCCGACGATCACCTGCACATGATCATTTACAATATAGTCCCGGATAAAATCCTGGCGGTAAAATTTCAACCCATAGGTACCCGGCTTTTCGGCCCGGAAAATAAAACTCTGCCCCTCAGGATCGAGCCGCCGTGAATCGTAGCTTATACCGGATCTGCCTGCCAGTTCCCCCAGGTAAACCCAGCCGGTTCCCCGAAACGGTACCTCAACAAGCTGCCCCGCCGTTGCCCGGACTATCCGGGAATACTCAATGGCCTCTTCTGCGGGTACAGGACTCATCTCTTCCCGGGGCAGCGCCGGGGCTTCGGGTACAGGTTTCGTCTCAGGTTCTTCCCGGACAATACGAAGCGGGGGCTCCTCTTCGGCAGGCCGAAGACGGCGGGGATCCGCCGGAGGCGGCCGCCTTTCCGTCTCTGCCGTGCCTTCGGCGGAGGAAGGGCCGATCTGCACGGGCCTTGCCGGAAGCGCCGGTTCAGACGGCGGTGGAACGGCAGGAAGAGGAAGGGGAGGAGAAGCCGGTTCAGGCATGGAAGCGGAAACAACATCCTCGGGCGGAGCTTCCTCTGGGCCGCCGGCTTCGGCCAGATCGATGAGAGGTTCAAGCACAGAGGCGGAAGGTTCGGAACTTTCAGGTTCCCCGGGAACTTCAACAACGGAAGGTTCTTCTTCCTGCCCTGTAGTTTGCGGAGCGGCAGGTTCTTCTTCCGGCTCTGCAGTTTGTAGAGCGGCAGGTTCTTCGGGTTGTTTTTCCGCAGGGGAAGAGGGAGCTTCAAGCTCCGCAAATGTCTCAGGCCGCGGAGCTTCGGTTTTCGGCAGGCCTTTGCAGGAAAAAATCAGGGAGAAACAGAAAAGCACAAGTATGGAGAAGCGGCCCCAAAACCCGGAACATCCTCCGGTTGATCTGTTCATGGTATGCGCTCCAAAAGCCGGTCTACCGTTTGCCTGGCCCTTTCCCGCCAGAGGCTTTCATCCTGCATCAGGGGATCATACCAAAATTCCCCGGCATCCTCCCCCATCCAGGTTTCCCGCCGTTCCCTTTCGGGGATCAGGGAAGGCAGAAAATCCGGTTCCTCCGGCAGAAAGAGATCCTGGGCCTGAATCAGGGCATCCGGAAAAACATCCGCCATGGATTCAGCCTGTTTGACCGTAGCTTTCCCGGAGGCAAAGGCGAAAACAATCAGTAAAACTATCAGGAGCAGCGCCGCGGCGCCAAGGCCCAAAAATACAAAACGGTGTTTGCCGTGGATCATCTCTTCAAACGTTTTCAAGGAGAGGTTTTTATTCAGAAAAACCGGCGCCTTCCCGGCAAGGTCAAGGACTTTTGAGACCAGGCCCTTCATCCTTTCCGGCAAACCCTGAAAAAACCGCATATAGTAAGTGTATCAAAAAAGAAGGAATTTGTCCTCTAGCGGAAAAATGAATTTTTCAGTATTGTATAAGTAGAGGATCTTATGAACGAACGGCTTGCTTCCCTTTTACGGCGCTATGATGAAGTCAGGGAAGAGATAGAAAATCCCGATCTGGTTAAAGATCAGAAAAAATACCGGGAGATCATGAAAGAATATTCCCATCTCAGTGAAATCGCCTCGGCCCAGAGTGAAATTCAGGCAATTGAGGGGCAGTTGAACGATACACGGGATCTGATTCAGGGCGAGAAAGATACCGAAATGCGGGAATTGGCAAAAGAGGAGCTTAAGGAACTGGAGGGGCGCATCCAGGATTGTGAAGATCGACTCAAATTCCTCCTTATTCCGCGGGATCCTCTGGATGAAAAAAACATCATCATGGAAATCCGTGCAGGCACCGGCGGGGAAGAGGCGGCCCTTTTTGCTGCGAATCTTTTCCGCATGTATTCCCGTTTTGCCGAAACAAAGGGCTGGAAATTCGAAATTATGAATTCCAACGAGACGGAATTGGGCGGCCTCAAGGAAATTGTCTTTTCCATCGCCGGCAACCATGTCTACGAAAATCTCCGCTATGAAAGCGGCGTTCACCGGGTACAGCGTGTTCCTGCCACCGAAGCATCGGGCCGCATTCATACATCTGCGGTAACCGTGGCGGTTCTCCCCGAGGCGGACGAAACCGAAATTGACATCAAGCCGGAAGACCTGAGGATCGACGTGATGCGCGCCGGAGGTCCCGGAGGCCAGTGCGTCAACACAACCGACTCGGCAGTCCGGATTACCCATCTTCCCTCGGGAATCACAGTCCACTGCCAGGATGAGAAGAGCCAGATAAAGAACAAAGCCAAGGCCATGCGTATACTCCGGGCGCGGGTCTATGAAATGGAAGAGGCCAAGGCCGCTTCCGAAAGGGCGGAGGCCCGGAAGAACCAGATTGGCAGCGGGGATCGCTCCGAGCGGATACGTACCTATAACTTCCCCCAAAACCGCCTCACCGATCACAGGATCAATCTTACTCTCTACAAGCTGGATCTTATCATGCAGGGATATGTTGAAGAGCTCTTCGATGCCCTGAAACTCTCCGCCAGGGAAGAACTGTTAAGCGCCACGGCGAGTTAGGTGTGCATACGTGAAGCCCTTGCCCAGGCAGCGGCGGAGCTGAAAAAAATTCCCCATATTGGCACTCCTTCTCTGGATGCCTCACTCCTCTTGGCGGAAGTGCTGCAAAAAGACCGTGTCTGGCTCATTGCCGAAGCTTCCCGGCCGCTGAATGAAAAAGATTTGCACAAATTTCAGGCGCTTCTGCGGCGCCGCCGCAACGGAGAAAGTGCTGCCTATATACTGGGCCGCAAAGAATTCCATTCTCTCATGTTTACCGTAAGCCCCGCAGTACTGGTACCCCGCCCGGACACGGAAACCCTGGTTGAGGCGGCCCTGGAGAACCTGAAGGGGAAAAAATCCCCAACCGTGCTGGATCTCTGTACCGGTTCAGGCGCCGTGGCCGTGGCCCTGAAAAACGAGGCGCCGGAAATAGAGATCTATGCCTGTGACATTTCCGCCGCCGCCCTGGAAATTGCCGCGGCCAATACCGCCCGCCTTCTTCCCGAAAAGAGTGTCCGCTTTTTTCAGGCCGACCTTTTCACGCCGCCCCTAAAAACCGAACCGGACATGAAACGAAACTTGATGCCGCTTCCCGCCGTACCGGAGGAATTGCCCTTCTTTTCACTTATACTTGCAAACCCCCCCTATGTCCCCGCGGCCGAAATTGAAGGACTCTCTCCGGACGTACAGACCGAACCCCATATCGCCCTTGACGGCGGCCCGGACGGACTTTCCCTGATCCGCAGAATCATACACGAAGCGCCCGGGCATCTTGAAAACGGCGGCTCACTGCTTCTGGAGGCAGACCCCCGTCAGATGGAAAGCATACGCGCCCTGCTTGTCAGGGAGGGCTATACTGATATACAAACCTATAAGGATCTTTCGGGTGTCGAAAGGGTAACCGGAGCCAGGCTTACATGTGAACCCGGCGGGAAAAATGGAAACTGATATTTCGGAATTGAACGAACTCATAAAGAACTTTTCGGAACAGGATCAGGAAAACATCCGCAAACTCTTTCCCCGTTCCGGCATTGAGTCCCCGGCTCTTATCCTCCTCAGGCTCGGCCTTGACGCCGAAACGGTCATGTCGGCTTTACTTCTGGATGGAAAGGAGCCGGAACTCTACGGGGCAGGGGTTGCGCGGCTTGTGGAAGAGGTTCGGAAAATCGGCGATGTCTCCGCCACAAACAAAACCATCCAGGAAGCGGAACATGTCCGCAAGATGCTCTTCGCCATGGCAAGCGATATAAGGGTGATCATCATAAAACTTGCCGAACGGCTTGCAAAACTTCAAGACATAGAAACTTTCCCGGAAACGGAGCGGAAGGGGCTTGCCCAGGAATGCCTTGACGTCTATGCCCCCCTGGCAGACCGGCTCGGTATATCCTGGCTCAAGGATCAGCTTGAAGACTTTTCCCTCAAGCAGATCAACCGGGATGCGTATAACCAGATAAAAACCATCGTCTCCGAAAAGCGGGATGAACGGAACCAGTTTCTCGAAAAAGTTCAGGATGATATAAAACGGGAAGCGAAAAATGCCCGTATCAATACGGAAGTTTCCAGCCGCGCAAAGCACTTCTACTCGATCTACCAGAAAATGAGAAAACGGAACAAGTCCGCCGGAGACCTCTTTGACCTTTTCGGCATCCGCCTGCTCTGCGACAGCGTGGAAAACTGCTATAATCTTCTGGGACTCGTCCACCGCCTCTGGAAACCGCTGGAAGGCCGCTTCAAAGACTACATCGCCATGCCGAAATCAAACGGCTACCAAAGCCTCCACACCACAGTAATCGTACCATGGAACACTTCCATCGGCAATGTTTTCGGCAGCAATACTGCCGGTAGTAACCCTGCCGGCGGCAGTTCCGATCAAGGAGAAGGCAGAATTCTGGAGATCCAGATCCGCAGCTTCGGTATGCACCATGTTGCGGAAAACGGCATCGCCAGCCACTGGCTCTACAAGAAAGGCGTCTCCAGCGAAACCGTGCGTCCCGTTGACATTTCCATTGTAAACCGCCTCAAAGACTGGAAACAGGATTCGGGGGATTTCAATGCGGAAAATTTCTGGGAAGAGATCAAGCAGGAAATCCTTAAAGATTCGATCTATGTTTTTACCCCAATGGGAAAGGTGATAGAACTTCCATCGGGCTCAAGTCCCATTGATTTTGCCTATGCCATACATACCGCAGTGGGTGAACATTGCTCGGGAGCCAAGTCAAACGGAGCGATAATCCCCCTCGGTTCGGAACTGAAAAACACCCAGGTAGTAGAGATACTCACCTCTCCCTCCGCCCATCCCCACCTCAACTGGCTCAGGCTGGTCAAAACATCAAAGGCCCGCAGCAAAATCCGTACATGGCTTGAGCAGAACGATGATTCGATCATCATCGACAGGAATGTGGTTGCAAAAAAGAAAAACACCGCAGCCAAAACCGCCCCCGAACCGGAACCAAGGACCCCGCATGAAACCCAGCCCGTACAAAGAGTGCTGCAGCCCGACGGCAGTGCAGGCATCCTCCAGGTGCGGCTGGAATCCGATCCCAACCCCCGGCAGAAAAATATGATGATCCGCTTTGCGCAGTGCTGCCGCCCGGTCATCGGGGATGCTATCATCGGCTATGTATCACGGGGCCGGGGCATCATCATCCACCGGAAGAATTGCAGCAACATTGCCAACATCCCCGACTTCGAAGAACGCAAGATTGAAACCCAGTGGGAAAACACACAGGCCCTGGTCAAACGCTTCAAGATTGAGGCAAAAATGTCGGCCGGCCTCTTTTCGGAGATCGAAGGAGCGGTACGCAAACGACAGGGCCACCTCATCGAAGGCCGCCTCGAAGAAACCGCCCCCAACCGCCTGACCGGTTTTTTTACCGTGCAGATCGAAGACGCCGCCGATCTCAAGGCAGTAATGAAAAACATCCGCGGCATCCCCGCCGTCTACAGCATTCAGAATTTGACTTAAGGATCTGCACAGAAATAAAATGCGCTGTTTTTAGGTAGCGGCTGCTTCGGCGGGTTTCTCCACGGCGGCAATTACCGGCAGACTCTTCTTGCCGTGCTTTACCGCGGCCCTGCAGGTCTTACAGATCTTAATCTTCACTCCGCCGGAATCCTGTTCATAGAGAATCTTTACATTGGTTCTTTTGCAAACCGGGCATTCTCCCCGGCCATGGAAAGCCAGTTCCCGGATACCTTTTCCCCTGTGCGCTTTTGACATAGCTTCCCCTTACCCCGCAGCCTTTACTTTGGCTTTATCAGATTTCGTTTTGCTCTTCTTTTCTGGCTTATCGGCTTTCTTTTCCTTCTTGCCCGGCTTGTCACCGGTGTCAAGCTTGTAATCCACCAATTCAAGGATCACCACTTCTGCGGCGTCTCCGTAACGTTCACCCAGTTTGATGATCCGGGTATAGCCGCCCTGCCTTTCCTGCATCCTCTTGGCAATATCATTAAAAAGTTTTGCAACGATCCCTTCATCAAAAAGCCGGGCAGAAACAATACGCCGGTTATGAACCGAATCCACTTTTGCCCTGGTAATAAGTTTTTCTGCGGCCCGCCGGATCTCCAAAGCCTTGGCCTTGGTAGTCCGTATCCGTTCATGCCGGAAGAGGCTCGTCACCATGCTGCGTTTCAATGCCTTTCTGTGGGCCTGATCCCTGTCGAGGGGATTAAAGCCGTTTCTATGCTTCATCTTCTACTTCCTTTTGGGGCGTACTCTTGACTACATTCCGCAGAGCGCTGTAATCGGTTATCCCCAAACCTAAATTCCACTCCAGCAGTTTCTCCTTTATCTCCTGAAGGGATTTCTTGCCAAAATTACGGGTTTTTGCAATATCATCCTCGGTTTTCCGTGTAAGTTCGCCGATGGTTTTTATGTTTGCATTCTTGAGACAGTTGGAAGAGCGGACTGAAAGCTCCAGTTCTTCCACCGGCATGTTAAGAATCCGGCGGATGGTTTCATCCATATCCTCATTGCCGTCATCTTCGGCGTACTCATTTTCCTTGAAGTTGATAAATACCAGGAAATGATCTTTTGCAATCTTTGCAGCCTCCGCCAGTGCGTCATCGGGTCTTACCGTGCCGTCTGTCCACACCTCAAGCACCAGTTTGTCATAATCGCTCCTCTGGCCTACCCGGGTAGGCTCCACGGCAAACTTCACCTTCTTTACCGGAGAAAAGATGGCGTCCATTGGGATGGTGTTAAGCTCTTCGATATACTTTTCATTTGACTCCGAAGGAACATAACCGCGGCCCAGATCTATCTGAACCTCAAAATCCAATTTTGCGTTATCCATCAGAGTCATGATGTGCTGACCGGTACTAAAAACTTCTACCTGGCCCGGCTTTGCAAAATCGTCGCTCTTTAGTTCACGCTTGCCTGACCATTCGTACATTACGGTGAGTTGATCCTGATCCTCGGCAAGCTTGAGCCGTATCTTCTTCAAATTATTGATAACTTCAAGTGTGTCTTCCACGATATTGGGAATGGTTTCAAACTCACTGGAGATATTGTGAGCATTCCCGTCTGCATCATAGGAAGTTATCTTAATTCCTGTGATTGCATAACCCTGGATTGAAGAAAGAAGAACCCTGCGCAGTGTATTGCCTATTGTTGTGCCGTATCCCGGTTCAAAGGGAGCGGCAAAAAATTTACAGTAGTTCGGTTTTAATTCACTATGGTTGAATGTAATGCCGCCTGGGCGCTTAAATCCTTTCAGGAGGTTCTTACGGGCCATGAATACTCCTTCTTAATTATTTAGAGTAGAACTCAACGATCATCTGTTCCTTAATATCCGCCAAATCTGTAATATCACTGCGGCGCGGAGAAACAAGGAACTTCCCTTTCATGCCGTCAGGATCAAGCTGAAGCCAGGGCATGACCCCGGACTTGCCGAATTCCTTGAGTGCATCTTTAATTATCACCATGTTTTTGCTCTTCCCGGCAATGGCGATCTCATCCTCGGGCCGTACCAGATAGGATGGTATCGTTATCCGCCTGCCGTTTACCGACACATGACCATGAAGAACGAGCTGCCTGGCCTGACTCCTGCTGGATGCAAAACGGAGACGGTAGACCACATTATCAAGCCGCTTTTCCAGCATTACAAACAAATTTTCACCGGTAATGCCGGTCATCCGGAGCGCCCGTTCAAAGAAAAGACTGAACTGTTTTTCCTGCATACCGTAGATCCTCCGAAGCTTCTGCTTCTCGCGGAGCTGCGTACCGTAATCGGAACGCTTGCCTGCCCGTCCTTTAGGATCTTTCCCCGGCGCGGGGCGTTTCTTGTTGATGGGGCACTTATCGCTCTTGCAGCGATTCCCTTTCAGCATCAACTTTTTCTGCTCAGCCCGGCATAAACGGCAAACCGGTCCGGTATAACGTGCCATATATTCATTCTCCCCTTACTGTACAATGCCGCTATATGCGGCGGGTTTTCCGCGGCCTGCAGCCGTTATGGGGTATCGGAGTTACGTCGTTTATTGACTTTACCTTGATACCCAGAGCGCCCAGTTGGCGGATAGCCGACTCGCGGCCAATGCCGGGCCCTTTAACATACACATGAACTTCCCGCAGCCCCACCTGCATAGCCTTCTGCGCCGCGGTTTCGGTAACCGACTGTGCCGCAAAGGGCGTCGATTTCTTGGCTCCGCGGAAACTGAGCTGGCCGGAACTGGCCCAGGAAACAGCGTTCCCCATAAGATCGGTGATGGTTACAATCGTATTATTGAAGGTTGCCTGAATATACACGTTTCCTTCATAAACAGACTTTTTTTCCTTGCGTTTCTTCGTATTACCAGCCACGTATTCCCCCTACTTCTTCTTCCCGGCTACCGTCTTCTTCTTGCCCTTCCGGGTACGGGCGTTGGTTCTGGTTCGCTGCCCCCTGAGAGGCAGACCCTTGCGGTGCCTGAGCCCCCGGTAACAGCCAATATCCATGAGCCGCTTGATATTCAGGGCAATTTCGGTACGAAGCCGGCCTTCAACCTTGTAATCCCCTTCGATAATATTCCGCAGTTCATTAAGTTCTTCCTGTGAAAGATCGTTGATCAACCTCAGCGGATCAATCTTTGTCTTTGCGCAGATCTCATCGGCGCTGGATCTGCCAATCCCATAAATATAGGTCAAGGCTATATTTACATGCTTATTCGGAAGGTCAATTCCTACAAGACGAGCCATATTCTCTTACCCCTGCTTCTGTTTATGCTTAGGATTCTGGCAAATAATACGGATTATGCCATTCCGCTTGATCACCTTGCATTTGTCGCAAATCGGTTTTACGCTGGTACGGACTTTCATCCCTTGCTCCTTGAACATTTTATCGAACATTTTTATCGTCAAAAAAGACGAAATTTCATTAAAACAAATTTATTGCACTTCGTCAATCTACAAATTCCGGCCCTTCAGCCTGCCCCTCTTTGTCAAGCCTTCATGGTGATGCATCTTGAGGAGGCCCTCTACTTGGCTCATGGTATCCAGATCTACGCCCACCAGGATAAGAAGCGAGGTGCCGCCCATCAAATAAGAGATGGAAGACGGGAATTTGAAGGCCCACTGGATAAAAGTCGGGATAACCGCAATCAAGGCCAGGTAGAGGGAACCGGGCAGTACGATGCGGTTAAGGATCTTGGTCAAATATTCCTCAATCTTCTCACTCCTGATTCCCGGGATGGAACCGCCGTTTTCCCTGATATTTTTGGCAATTTCAATGGGATTGAGGCTCACCTGGGTGTAAAAATATGCAAAGAAGATGATAAGAAGCACATAAAGTACATTGTACAATGCGCCCCGGGGACTCAAAACACGGGAAACCGTATTGAGCCAGGGGATATTGCCCCCGATTGTAGAAGCAATCTGCAGGGGGAAGGTGAGGATCGAAGAGGCAAAAATAACAGGTATAACCCCGGAAGGATTGATCTTGAAGGGAATGTAGGTGTTCTGGGCCCCGTACATCCTCCGGCCCACCACCCGCTTGGCATAATTTACAGGAATTTTCCGCTGTCCCTGTTGCTCAAAGACAACCAGGGCCACTACCGCCACAAACATGATAAGCACGACAATTACAAAAACAAGGTTCAGATCGCCGTTTCGTACCCTGCCTATCAGTTCCCAGACCGCCTGGGGAAGGCGGGCCACGATACCTGCAAAGATCAGAAGGCTGATGCCGTTACCGATACCCCGTTTGGTGATCTGTTCCCCTATCCACATGAGGAACATCGTCCCCGTGGTTACCGTCAACATGGCGATGATGGTAAAACCCACTATACCGATACTGAGCAGGTTATCCACGCTCCGGCTGATGCTCTGGGCATACTGGGTCACGGCAAAAGACTGGATAAGACAAACCGCCACCGTACCGATACGCTGGTAACCCTGAATCTTCTTGCGGCCCCCATCCTCCTGGGAGATCTTCTTCAGCCTGGGGAAAACGATGAGAAGAAGCTGCATGATGATCGACATGCTGATATACGGCATGATTCCCAGCATGAAAACCGAAAAGTTAGAAAAAGCGCCTCCTGCAAAGAAGTCAAGGTAATCGACAATGGGGTTCCCCGAATTCTGCTGCGAAAGGAAATATGCGGAAAGTTCGCGGACATTGATCCCCGGAATGGGGAGCACCGCCCCGATACGGAACACGACCAGCATAAAAGCGGTAAAAATGATCCGCTCCCTGAGCTCTTTTACCCTGAAAATACCAACCAGTGGATTAGCCATGCACAAACCGCTCCTTGCGGCACATAAACCAAATTTTTAAGCTCGCGACCCGGAGGAACGCAGCATCCTCAGCTATTTCTTTTCCGGAGTTTCTGTCCGGATTACACTGCCTCCGGCCTTCTCGATCTTCTCTTTTGCCGAAGCGGAAACAGCCGCTACCTTAAAGGAAAGAGACTTGCCTATCTCCCCCTTTCCCAGAATCTTCACAAGTCCGGCTTTCTTTACCAGGCCCTTATGGATAAGGGAAGCGTTATCTACCGCTTCGGAAGCTTCATAGTGACTATCAA
>JAIRXN010000190.1 GCA_031268245.1 Treponema sp.
TATTATATCCAGCGGTGGAAGATAGAGCGTTTTCATCATGTGCTTAAGAGCGGCTGCAAGATAGAGAAGTTGCAGGAGCGCAGCATGGAGAAAACAAAAGCTCTTATCATGATGTATTCGGTGATAGCGGTATTTATCATGAACCTGACGTATATAGCGCGGGTCAATCCCGATTTGCCCTGCACGATATTGTTTGAGGACGATGAATGGAAACTGCTATATTGCGCCGCGAACAACACGAAAAAAGCGCCTGACAAACCCTACACGATAAAACAGGCGGTGGAGTATGTCGGCTGGCTGGGCGGTCCGAAACGGGCTCCCAGCGACGGCCCGCCGGGAGTTAAAACCGTTTGGACCGGGCTTCAAAAACTGTATACCCTCCTGGATTATCGTGAATTGTTCGATTTTATGGGTCAAGTTTAGGGCTTGCCCCGAGGTATCTTCGTTTAGCATCAATTTCCGCGTTCTTTTCTATGTCCGTGTTGTCAGTGTCGTCCGTGGTTATTATGGAGAATGTATAAGACGGAACACTAGATCACACGAAAAACACGAACTTTTTGTCAGAAATTCTGTTCTTTGGCCTTGGAACCGCCGCAGCCGCATCCGCAGTCACTGTTTTTGGAACGGAAGGTCTTTACAGTCCTCCAGCCCAAAAAAACCGCGGCCAGAGCCGCTATAACAATAATAATTACCGTTTCCATAATAGTACCCTCTTGTCCCGCTAAAATCCCGCCAGATTCCCGATCTGGTATACCAGAAAACAGAGAATCCAGCCCAGGAGAAACAAAAAAACAATCTCAAATCCTACCCATTTGGCGCCGATTTCCGCCTTCATCGTTGCCATTGCGGCAAAACAGGGCGGTATCGTCAGGGTAAAGAGCATGAAAACCAGGGCGGTCAGGGGCCGCATGGCGCTGTCCTTCCGTATGGCGTCCCTGAGTCCTTCACTTTCCTCAGTCTCGCCCGTACCTACGCGGTAGAGGATACCCATGGTGGAAACGATAACCTCTTTTGCGGCAAAACCTGTTACCGAGGCTACGGCGATCTTCCAGTCAAAACCCAGGGGCCGGAATACCGGTTCAATAAAGTGACCAAGCCTTCCCGCGATACTGTACTCCAGGGCCTGCCGGGTTTTGATTGTTTCAAGCCATGCGGCGCTTTCCTCTTCCGTTGAGGCAGGGTGTTCCGCCGTATAGGCAGCCCTTATGGAGGCCGCCTCTTCCTCGTCCGGTTCCCACCGGGGGAAATTCGTGATCGCCCAGATGAGGATCGCGGAGGCGAGGATCACGGTTCCGGCTTTCTTGACATACTGCCAGGTTTTTTCCCATACATGCCAGAGAAGCCCCCGCAGGGTAGGCGCCCGGTAAGGCGGAAGTTCCATCACAAAGGGGGAGGGATCGCCCTTGAATATGGTAGCCCTGAGTATCACCGCGCAGACCAGGGAAAGCATTACCCCGGCGGCGTAGATCAGAATCACCATGTTTGCCGCATGCAGGGGAAAGAAGGCCGCCGCAAGCAGCACATGGACAGGCAGCTTTGCCCCACAGCTCATCAGGGGGGTGATAAGAACCGTCAAAACATGGTCGCGCCTGCTCTTCAGGGTGCGGGCCGCCATGATTGCAGGCACAGAACAGCCGAAACCCAGCATCATGGGGAATACGGACTGACCGTGAAGACCGAAACTGTGGAGCAGCTTGTCTGTGGCAAAGGCCGCCCGGCTCATGTAGCCTACATCTTCAAGCAGGGAGAGGAGGAAGAAGAGGATGACGATGAGAGGGACAAAGGATAAAACCCCGCCGACCCCGCCGATGATCCCGTCAACGAGGAGGGAACGGATCAGCCCTTCGGGCATCACCCGCATGAGTACGCCGCTTAAGAAGCCAAAGAAAATTTCCAGCCATTCCATGGGATAAGCCCCCAGGAAAAAGGTAGTCTGGAAGACTCCCCAGAGCACCAGTATAAAGATCAACAGGGACAAAAAACGGTTCATGATAATCCGGTCAATGGATTCGGTAAGAGAGAAATCCGGGGGCTTCACAATCGTGACCGATTCCTGCACCGCTCCCCGTATATAACCGTAACGCTGTTCGGTCATGATGATTTCCGAATCTTTACCGTAATGTTTACCTATCCAGGCGGCGGCGCTCCGGGCTTCCGCCTCAATCCGGTCCGCATCCTTGTGTTCCGAGAGCCGTTCATAGGCATTGCTGTCCTTTTCCAGCAGTTTTACCGTAAGCCAGCGGACAGGATACCGGGCGGAAAAAGCGGCGTCGGCAGCGATAAGTTCCTCCAGCTTGCCGAGTTTTGCTTCAATTTCATCCCCGTAACGGATCGAATGGCACATCTCCTGTTCCTCAGGAGCGCGGTTCACCGCATTAATGGCATCCAGCAGCTCTTCGGATCCATGACCCTTGGTGCCTACGGTTTTTACCATGGGAATCCCCAGAACGGCGCCGAGATTCACTTCATTTATACGTATCCCCCTGGCTTCCGATTCGTCGGTCATGTTGAGAGCGCCGATCACCGGTATGCCCATCTCCTGGAACTGGAGGCAGAGATAGAGATTCCGTTCCAGATTGGTGGAATCAAGGACATCGACAATCATATCCGGTTTTTCGTCCAGAATAAAATCGCGGGCCACCACCTCATCGATGGAGTAGGCGGTAAGACTGTAGATCCCCGGAAGATCGATAAAATGATAGGTTTTATCCCCTCGTATCCGGCTCCCTTCCCGTTTTTCCACGGTAACTCCCGGATAGTTCCCCACCTTGTGATGCGCTCCGGTTAAGGCATTGAAGAGAGTGGTTTTTCCCGCATTGGGGTTCCCCGCCAGGGCTATACGCAGTATATTATCAGCCATTGTTCATTTCATTTTACGGCAGATCCCGGTGCGGTTTTCCGAACCATTTCCCGGAATCGCGGGCAGCGGACCAGTCGCCTACAGGCTCAACCTCAATCCCCTCAGCTTCAAAACGCCGTATCAGAATATCGTAACCCCTGATCCGCACCTGCAGCGGCCCGCGGAAGAATCCCGCCCGTACCACGGCTCCCGGAGCGCCGGCTGTAAAGCCCATCTCGGCCAGACGCTTGCCCACTTCCCTCCCCAGCATGACTCTAAGCACCGTAAATGAAGCCCCGCCGGGGGCATCGGACAATAGCATGTATACATTCTCCGGGCACTGTTGTGTTATATAAACCTAATATCGGGTATCGTAATAGTCAAGACGAAACCCCCTCTTTAGGTTCATGTAGAAATGTACTATAATTTACCCTATCGTTTATAGACAAGGAGCATGATATGGCCGAGGCTATGGATTTTACCATTGAAGAACTTGGGAAACGGAGCATTAAATCGCCGATAGTCATGTCCACCACAGACGGGGACTTGATCGCAAATTATGTTACCGATGATCAGTATGTACGTTTCGGGGCGGATATAAAGATAGAAGAGCAGCAGCCTATCGGGAAGAGCGAGGTTCTGGAAAGTGCGGGGCCCAGAGAGATAATCTACTTTGCCCCTGCCCATGTACATGCAGGCATTGTAAGCTGCGGAGGGCTCTGTCCGGGGATCAATGACGTGATCCGGGCTATTGTACGCTGCCTCTGGTACCGTTACGGGGTCAAACGAATATCCGGTATCCAGTACGGTTACAAAGGCTTTCTGCCCGAATGCAAGTATGAAATAAGGAAGCTTGATCCCGATCTGGTTGATGATATTCACAAGCTGGGGGGCACCTTCCTGGGAAGCGCCCGCGGGGGCGGCAGAGAAGTATCCAAGATTGTAGACGCCATGGAGCAGCTCAATCTGAACATGCTCTTCACCATCGGCGGGGACGGAACCCAGCACGGAACACTGGACATAGCCGAAGAGGTCGACAAACGGCATCTCAAGATTGCCATGGTGGGGATTCCCAAGACGGTTGATAACGATTTTGCGCTGCTGCAGCGTTCTTTCGGTTTTGATACGGCCGTTTCCAAGGCGGTGGAAGTCGTTGCCAGCGCCCACATGGAGGCCCATTCCGCGATCAACGGCATAGGGTTGGTGAAGGTGATGGGCCGGGAATCCGGTTTTATCGCAGCCCACACCGCCCTGGCAAGCCATGAGGTAAACTTCGTCCTCATCCCCGAAGTGCCCTTCAATCTGGAAGGCTACAACGGTTTCCTGCCCCACCTGGAGCGGAGAATCCTCAGCCGGGGTCACGCCGTCATCGTAGTTGCCGAAGGAGTCATGCAGGAGCTGCTTCTTACGGAAAAAAAGACCGATGCGGGAGGCAATCTTAAAATGGCCGATGCGGGTATCTACCTTCGCGACCGGATCGTCAAATATTTTTCCGAAAAGAAGATAGAGATAAACCTTAAATACATCGATCCCAGCTATATCATCCGTTCCGCTCCGGCTAACCCCAGCGACTCGATCTACTGTGAGCGGCTGGGTAATGCGGCTGCCCATGCGGCCATGGCGGGGAAAACCAAGCTGATCATAGGACTTGTGAACGATAAATTTGTTCATCTGCCGATCAAAACGGTTATTGCTCACCGGAATCGTGTGGAGCCTGAGGGCGATCTCTGGAGGGATACCCTCGATGCCACCCATCAGCCGCCCCTCATGGTGAATAAATTCAACCAGTAAAAGGATAGTTCCGCTGTGTAATTGACTATTTTGTCTATTTTCATCATCGTACAAGTATGTTTCACTGCTGCTCCTGTAATAGTGTTTTTATCCCCGAAGAGTACCGCGGTATTGCAGAG
>JAIRXN010000239.1 GCA_031268245.1 Treponema sp.
GGCGTCAAGCCGTGCCTAGTAAACAAATTCAGCGCGCGTTCGCGCCAATAAATTCCACCGCGCCGGTTAACATGAGGCTGACTTTAGTCAGCCGTCTGCGCACCGCCGGCAAAGACACGGCGTCAAGCCGTGTCCACTAAGCAAATTCAGCGCGCGTTCGCGCCAATAAATTCCGCCGCGCCGGTTAACTTGAGGCTGACTTTAGTCAGCCGTTTGCGCACCGCCGCAAAGGCATATACTACAATACCAGACTTCAGTTTTCTTTTCAAGGTTTTCATGGCTGTTTTAAAACTTTAGCTTCGAAAAATTATGCCAAAAAGACAGTGCCTTCCTGCCTTCCTGCCTCCAGAGCCTCCAGAGCCCTGGGGCGGCCGCCGTGCGCCAGGATCACCGGTATACCGTAGGAGACGGCCAGTTCCGCGGCATCAAGCTTGGTGGCTATGCCCCCTGTGCCAAAATTATTGGCGCTGCCGATACTGATGTCCTTCCTCGCCAGGGCGATGTCCCTCACTTCCCGGACAAGTTCCGCATCGGGGTACTCCTTGGGATTCCGGTTATAGAGGCCGTCAATATCGCTGAAGAGGACAAGAAGATCGGCGCTCCAGAGTATGGCCGACTGGGCTGCCAGTGTATCGTTTTCACCGATTTTAATTTCTTCAACAGAAACCGTGTCGTTTTCATTTATGACGGGGATGATCCCCTCATCCACCAGGGTAAAGAGAGTGTTCCTCATGTTGAGGGTACGGTTATGATCGCTGAAATCATCCCGTGTAAGGAGGATCTGGGCTACGTGGAAACCCTGGGCCTCAAAAGCCCTGCGCCATGCGTTCATCAGTTCAACCTGCCCCACCGCGCAGAGGGCCTGCCGGTAGTGGAGGTCGCGTTTACGGGCCCACTTGCCCATGGTGGAAAGTCCCGCCACCTGCGCTCCCGAGGAAACAAGGGCTATCTGTTTGCCCTTCTTGAGAAGTCCTGCGGCCTGCTCCGAAAACTCTTCCAAAAAAGTGTTATTCATCCTGCCGTCCGCATCGGCAAGTGTATTTGAACCAAACTTGAAAACTATCTTCCGGGACTGAGCGATTAAGCCGGGTATCATTGGCGCACCTGCCCTGTACCGCTGATGCGGTATTTGATCGTGGTCAGGGCCTCAGGCCCCATGGGGCCGCGGGCGTGGAATTTCTGGGTACTGATTCCCAATTCCGCGCCGAAGCCGAATTCCCCGCCGTCGGTAAAACGGGTGGACGCATTGACATAGACACAGGCCGCGTCAACTCCGGCGCAGAAATCCTGTGCATGACGGTGATCGTTGGTAAGAATCGCTTCCGAATGGCGGGTACCGTAACGATTGATATGATCCACCGCTTCATCAAGGGACGCTACCGTTTTTACCGCCAGAATATAATCCAGGTATTCGGTTTCCCAGTCCGATTCACCGGCATCCCTGAGTTCAAGACCGGCAGGAACCGTGTTTTCGATTACGGAACGGGAAGCCGCATCGCAGCGGAGTTCCACCCTGCCCGCAAGACGCCTTGCCAGAAGGGGCAGCAGCGATTCTGCAATGTCCCGATGAACAAGCAGGGTTTCTACGGCATTGCAGGCGCCGGGTTTCTGGACTTTTGCGTTTTCAATAATATCTACGGCGTTTCCAAGGGCGGCGCCGGAATCGACAAAGATATGGCAGTTACCCTCTCCGGTTTCTATCACCGGAATCCTGGCATTCTGAACCACCCGCCGTATCAGATCCCGCCCTCCCCGGGGAAGAACAACATCGATCCGGCCCCGCGCGCCGAGGATCTCGTCTACTTCATCCCGGCTTCCCGAATCCGCCAGAGCCACGGCTTCAGGAATACCGCATCCGGCGGCAAGCCCTTCCCTGACGGCAGCCGTAAGGGCACGGTTCGAATTCAGCGCCGCAGAAGAACCGCGGAGCAGGATGGAACAGCCCGCCTTGTAGGCAAGACCGGCGGCATCCACGGTAACATTTGGCCGGGATTCGTAGATGATCGCCGCTACGCCAAGAGGAACACTGATCTGCTCAACCAGAAGACCGTTGGGCAGAGTCCAGCCGCTGCGGATTTTCCCTACCGGATCTTCCAGCCGGATCACCGTTTCGAGTCCCTCTATAATACCGTCTATCCGTTTGTCGTTAAGCAGAAGCCGGTCAATAAGCGATTCCTTCATGCCGCCGGAACGAGCCTTCTCTACATCCGGAACATTTGCGGCAAGGATCTCCTGCCGCCGTTTGTCAATCATCCGCACAGCTCCGCTAAGGGCTTCATCCTTCTGTCTCCGGGTCTGAAGGGCAAGCTTTACCTGGGCTTCTTTTAGAGATCTGAAAACGGAATCAAGGGTTGCCATGATTGGGGAGTGTATCACAAAGGCAGGAGAGGAAAAAGGGCTGCCTGAAAACAACCAAACATGAGGCGAAGATCCGTATGGCTCAAGAGCCGCAACAGTGCTTATACTTTTTTCCGCTGCCGCAGGGACAGGGATCGTTGCGTCCCACCTTTGGGCCTGAGCGGATCACCGTATTGGGCGTTACCGTTCCATCGTCATAAAACCAGACCCCGTCAATCTTTTTGAACCTGCCCCGTTCATGGTGAAGATCCTTGAACCCGTCCTTTACGTATGAAGCTTCAAACTCAACCACTCCCTCGGTATCCGCAGGGCCTCCTTTCTCCGTCGAGACAATCCTGAGCCCCAGCCATTCGGATCGGACGCTCCAGTCCCTGGTGGCCTTATAGTCGATATCCGCCTTGTCCTTCTTGACGGTACTATCCATGATGAAGTCGATTTCGTGCTTCGCATAGGCGGAATACCGGGCCCTCATCAGGGCCTCGGCAGCGGGGGGTTTCTTCTCGCCTTTTATGTAAGGTCTGCAGCACTGTTCGTATTCAAGCCCCGAACCGCAGGGACAGCTTTTCTCCGTACTCATTGCAGACCCCCAACAATATCAATAAATATCCTTTCATCGGCCGGAATGTTCCGGGAATGAGCCTCCCTGTTCATCGCATTTTTGAGAGAAGGGGGAAAGGGCACCGGGCCGCAGAGAGGTTCCACCGTTTCGGCAAATTTTGCCGGGTGGGCGGTGGAAAGCACCGCCAGGGCGCCGCCGGAAAGTCTGCCTTCGGCACGGAGTTTGTCGGCGGCCCTCCAGCCAACGGCGCTGTGGGGGTCGAGAAAGTAGCCTGAACTTTCATGCACGGCCCTGATGGTTTCTTCCGTTTCTTCATCACTCACATGAATACCAAGGAGAATCTCCTTCATTTCCGCCCAACTGAAGTGGGCCGCCATGCGCTCAAAGTTGCTGGGCGCCCCCACGTCCATAGCGCTGGAGAGAGTGGCGCGGGAAACCAGAGCCTGATAGTTTCCCGATTCCAGATAATCCGGAACGGTTTTGTTGATATTGGTAGCGGCAATAAAGCGTGTGATGGGCGCGCCCATCTTCCAGGCATAGAGCCCTGCGGTGAGATTGCCGAAGTTGCCGCTGGGAACAGACAGGGTAAGGGCCGGAGAGTCCATGTACGGCGGGGCGGCAGCTTTTTGACGGGGAGTGGCTTCGCCGTCTTCATCCCACTTGCCTTTGGCAGCCTTGCCTGCAGCCGCCGCATAGTAGACCGCCTGAGGAATAAGCCGGGACACATTGATCGAGTTTGCCGAAGAAAGATCGTATTTCCTCCTCAATTCCGTATCTCCCAGAGCCGCCTTTACCAAGCGCTGACAGTCGTCAAAACTCCCATCCACGGCAAAGGCACTAATATTCCCCCCAAGACCGGCAATCTGTTTCTCCTGCAACGGACTTACCCGGCCCCTTGGGTAGAGGACAGTCACCTCAATACCTTCAATCCCGTAAAAACCGTCGGCAACTGCCCCGCCCGTGTCCCCGGAAGTAGCAACAAGGATCCTCAGGGGCCTGTCTTCCCCCCGGCGGAGATACGAGAAGCAACGGGCCATGAAACGTGCGCCGAAGTCCTTAAACGCGGCGGTAGGCCCGTGAAAGAGTTCCAGCACCAGCCTGCCTCCGGCGGGAACCAGGAGAGCGTTGAAGGTATAGGCCGAATGAACTATCTCCTCCAGGGCCCCATCGGGGATTTCTCCCGTCGTATAGAGTCTTATGGTCTCAAAGGCTACATCACAGAAATCCATGTCTCCCAGAGAAGACCGCACCGCTTTAGGATACAGGGGGATCTCCTCGGGGATGAAGAGCCCGCCATCGGGAGCAAGGCCGCTCAGCGCCGCCTGAGCAAAACCCGTTGTTTCATTCCTGTTCCTGGTACTTACATAACGCATGGGATCACTATACCATATTTAAGCCGTAGTGTCAGACACTTTTTTAACCCAAGCAGCCCATAATCCAACAGGCTGCCGAGCCCCATTCCAAGTTTGCCTTCTCACGCCCATGCGACAGACCCCGTGGTCCGCACAAAGCTCTTCCCGCATTCGCGGCAAAGATGCTGCTGCTTCCCTTTCCGGTGTCCGTTTTTACGATGTTCTTCCCCCGACAGTGCGGACATTCGGGCGTCTTGTCTTCTTCCTGCCGCTCCATTTCTTCTTTCATTTTTTCAAGCGATTCTATGGCCGCATCCAGGCATTTCTCAGGCAGGCGTTTCACCAGTTCCATCAGAGTAGACAGTTTGTTATTCATCACTGTTCGTTCTTCTTCAAGCGGGTATCATTCCTCCTGGTTCTTGTCAACCCTCCTTCCGACTAACACCATTTTTTCATACAGAAAAATCCAGTGTGTGCCCTATTCAACAAATTTCCGCTCCATGATATACTGTCCTGAAGCGATTCGGGAGGCTTTGCCTGCCTTTCCCCAGCCCTTTTCATATACGGAGGTAGGAATCGGTGAGCCGGCTGCGTAATACGCTACTCGACAATTCACAATCGCTTCAAATGGCAGCCGTTCTCAAAGGTCTTTTCCTTGATCCTGATTACACAACCGCCCTGTTTGCCACCGGCTACCTCGACATCCCCGGCCTT
>JAIRXN010000017.1 GCA_031268245.1 Treponema sp.
ATCTATAAAGTGCGGTTCATGCCTTCGTTTACCGGAACCTGTACTTTTGAAATCGGCGGTACTTTTTCAGACGAAGCATATCATGGCAGTTTTGAGGTATCTGTTCCGGAGGAAGGTAACCACGGCCCTGTACGGGTGGCCAATACTTTTCACTTTGTCTATGAGGACGGTACGCCCTACTATTCCGTCGGTACTACCTGCTATGTGTGGGAACTTCAATCTGAAGAATTGCAGAAGAAGACGCTTGAATCATTAAAGAATGGTCCTTTCAACAAGATCCGTTTCTGCATTTTTCCCAAACATTACGACTATAACTTAAAAGAGCCTCGTTCATATCCTTACATGGGAAAGCCGATGGACAGTTCTGTATTAAGCAAAGAAAATTTCATGCAGTACGACGGTACTTCTGCGGGTAATGACTGGGATTTCAAACGTTTCAACCCGGAATATTTCAGGCATATCGAAAACTGCATCCGGTTATTGCGGGATCTGGGAATAGAGGCGGATCTCATCGTCATGCATCCCTATGACCGGTGGGGTTTTAGCCGGATGGATGCGGAATGTGATGATTTATACTGGAACTACTGCATTGCCCGTTTTGCGGCCTTCCGTAATGTATGGTGGTCTCTGGCAAATGAATACGATCTCATGCCCTGGAAGAAACAGGAGGATTGGGAACGCTATGCCGGAATAATTTGTGAAAAGGATCCGTACAGGCGTCTGCGGAGCATACACAATTGCAGGCATTTCTACGATTATTCACGGCCATGGGTTACTCATTGCAGTATACAGCGGCAGGATATTTACAAATCTGCGGAACTGACAGCCGAATACAGGGAACGCTACAGAAAGCCCATTGTGCTGGATGAAATCGCCTACGAAGGGAATATTCAGCATGGTTGGGGGAATATCAGCGGCAAGGAGATGGTACGCCGTTTCTGGGAGGCTGCCTGCCGGGGAGGCTATGCCGGGCATGGCGAAACCTATTTGAACGATAAGGACATTCTCTGGTGGTCTCACGGAGGGGAGCTTCACGGGGAGAGTCCTGAACGCTTGAAATTTCTGCACCGCATACTCTGTGAAACTCCCGGTTCAGGGCTCATGCCGCTGAAGGCCAACTGGGACGACATTGCCTGTACCGCCGAAGGGTTCATGGGAAATCCCGGTTATTATCTTTATTACTATAGTTTTATGCGGCCTTCTTTCAGGGATTTTCATTTTGATGATCTCAATGAATACCGCCTTGAAGTTATTGATACTTGGGAGATGCGTATTGAAGACCGCGGGCTCTGCCGCGGCGCCTTCCGGGTAGCATTACCGGGCAAAGAGTTTATGGCAATTCGTATACGGAGAAAATAAATGAAGAAAGATAAAATCAGACTGGGCTATGCCCCTACAAGGCGGAGTATTTTCAGTGCGCCGGATGCGCTCAGGTACAGGGGCCTTACCAGGGATCGTCTTTTGGAACTGGGGGTAGACATTGTTGATATTGACGGCATCAACAGTGAAGGGCTCCTTTTTGATGACAGGGATCTTCCCCGGATCGTAGAACTGTTCAGGAATGAGGGTGTAGACGGGCTTTTCTTTCCCCACTGTAACTTTGGCACCGAATACATGGTTGCTTCTCTTGCCCGGGAAATGTCGCTGCCCGTTCTCCTCTGGGGGCCAAGGGACGAGCGCCCCGATGAAAATGGCATACGCCTCAGAGACAGTCAGTGCGGTCTTTTTGCATCGGGCAAAGTACTGCGGCGGTTCCGTGTTCCCTTTACCTATATGACCAACTGCCGTCTTTCCGATCCGGAATTTGAACGGGGCATCGATCTCTTTCAGAGGGTATGTAATGTCGTAAAGACATTTCGGCATATCAGGATACTGCAGATCTCTACACGCCCCTACGATTTTCTTACTACCATGTGTAATGAAGGAGAACTGCTTGAAAAATTTAATATTCAGCTTGCCCCTGTTCCAATGACAGAACTTGTACAGGCTATAGAGAAAGCAAAGGATACCACGGAAACAAAAGAGGCAAGCCAATTTATAAAAGACAGCATGGAAATAAAGACCGAAGCCGCTCTTGTTGAAAAGGTTGCTTCCCTCAAGGTTGCCATGAAAAAACTTGCGGAACAGTATAACTGTAATGCGATCGCAATCCAGTGCTGGAATGCACTTCAGGCGGAGATCGGGATCATGCCCTGCGCCGCCAACTCTCTTCTTACCGGAGAAGGGATTCCGGTTGTCTGCGAAACCGACATACACGGCGCCGTTACTTCTCTTATGACGCAGGCCGCGGCCCTCGGTGAAAAGGATATAATGTTTGCCGACTGGACAATACGCCATCCGGATAATGAAAACGGCGAACTGTTGCAGCATTGCGGCCCCTGGCCTCTTGCTCTTGCTAAATCAAAACCCGCGTTGAGTAAGCCCTTGGTTTTTGATTACGGAGGCGCCGTTGCGGCGGAGGCCAGGCATGGTCTTCTCACTCTGGTGCGTTTTGACGGGGACAATGGGGAATACAGTCTGCTTCTGGGAAACGCCAGGGGGATTGACGGCCCCTATACTCTGGGAACCTACCTCTGGATAGAAGTAGAAAACTGGAAACGGCTGGAAGCAAAAATAGTTGAAGGCCCCTATATTCATCATTGCGTAGGCATTCATGGAGATTATGTTCCGGTACTTTATGAAGCCTGTAAATATCTGGGGCTACAGGCAGATCTTTACGACGATAATGAAGAAACAGTGAAAGCCTTCATTAGAGGAGAATGATGAGAGGCGTAAAAAATATATGAAACGAAGTTCCGGGCAGGAAGGATTTATCCTTGCCATTGACCAGAGTACATCCGGTACCAAGGCTCTTGTTTTCAATTCCGGCGGTTTCATTATTTCCCGTTATGATCTGGCGCATAAACAGAAAATTTCCGCCGAAGGCTGGATTTCCCACGACCCGCTGGAGATATACCGCAATACCATAGAAGCCGCAGGGGCAGCGCTTAAACAGGCGGGAACAGAGCCTGCGTCCATCTGCGGTATCGGGATTAGTACTCAGCGGGAAACCGCCCTGGTTTGGGAGAGAATCGGCGGCAGGCCAGTCTGTGACGCGGTTGTGTGGCAGTGTACACGGGGCAAGGCAATCTGCGAAAGGCTGAAAGGTAGCGCCGAAAAGATACGGGAGCGTACCGGTCTTAGGCTTTCTCCCTATTTTTCCGCGGCCAAGATTGCCTGGATTCTTGAGCATACCGGTAATACCCATACAGAGGGACTCTGCACAGGTACCATAGATACATGGCTCATCTATAAACTTACCGGTAATTTTAGGACGGATTTTTCCAACGCGTCCCGTACCCAGCTTTTTAACATCAAAACACTTTCCTGGGACAGTGAGATTGCCGGTCTTTTTGGTATTGATACCGCTATGCTTGCGGAAGTGTGCGACAGTAACAGTAACTTCGGCATGACGGATCTTGAAGGTCTTTTGCCCCAGCCCGTCCCTGTCCATGGAGTTTTGGGCGATTCCCATGCGGCTCTCTTTGGACAGGGCTGCCTTGAAAAGGGAATGGGGAAAGTAACTTACGGTACCGGATCTTCGGTGATGATCAATGTAGGAGAAAGTCCTGTCTTTTGTAACAACGTAGTCAGCTCGCTTGCCTGGGGAATAAACGGAAAGGTAAATTATGTACTCGAAGGGAATATTAACTATTCCGGAGCGGTTATAAAATGGCTTATAGATGATGTGGGACTCATTTCATCTTCCGAAGAGGCGGGAAAACTGGCCTCTCAGGCAAATCCGCAGGATACCTGTTACCTTGTTCCGGCCTTTTCCGGTCTCGGGGCCCCCTATTGGAAATCCGATGTAAAGGCATGTCTGTGCGGTATGAGCCGTACCACGGGAAAGGCGGAGATCGTAAAAGCCGCAGAGGAAAGCATAGCATGGCAGATTGCCGATGTCCTTCATTCCGTATATGAAGAGTCGGGGATCACCTTAAAAGAATTACGGGCGGACGGCGGCGCAACAAAAGATGAATATCTGATGCAGTTTCAAAGTGATATTCTCAATATGCCGCTGGGAGTCAGTGAACACGAAGAACTCTCCGCCGCCGGCGCGGCCTATATGGCGGGTATTGCCCTGGGGATCTATAAGCCCGTTTTGCTTGACGCCGTGAAACGGACACAGTACTTTCCTTCGATGGAAAAAGAGGAAAGGGAAAAACGCCGTAAAGGCTGGCT
>JAIRXN010000038.1 GCA_031268245.1 Treponema sp.
TAGTATCCCCGGCGATAACCAGAACGATTTGAAAAATACCGGCGCTTTGGCGGATTCCACAAACGTAGCGTTCACCTTGCGATTTCTACCGCAAAAACTTCTTCATTACGGCCTTATCCCTGTTTATTCTGATCTTGACGATCCGTTTGCCGTCAAGACCGAAGCGTTTCAGTTCCATATCGTACATTTCCTGTTCCACATAGTGAACGGGGCTTATATACAGGATGTCGATATTCTTTTCCCCGGAATAAATGGGGATATTCTGATATTTGTAGTAGCCTTCCTTTCCGTCTCTTCTGTCCGTTACCGCGGCGGATAGTCCGCTGTGCCG
Organism: Treponema sp.; assembly: GCA_031268245.1. Lineage (GTDB taxonomy): Bacteria > Spirochaetota > Spirochaetia > Treponematales > Breznakiellaceae > JAIRNJ01. The sequence goes on from JAIRXN010000038.1 coordinate 332, forward strand.
TGCCGCATCGGCGCTGATGTACTGCCATGCTTCTTTTGACACGTCAAAAAAAGTAGTGTGGGGAAGTATATGGAAAAGTCCAAGGAGCAGTATGTATGCTGTAATCATCGAAAGAATTTTTATGTACGGTTTTCCTGTGTCGAGATTGAGAAGGATGGCCCATATTGACAGTATAAATACAGATATTATTGAAAGATAGCGCAGGGTAAGTATCGGCCTTATGAAGGATATTAAAAATGCCTCAAGGAATACAAAGAGGCATATAAAAACCATATAGTCGAGAAGCAATTTCTGCCGATGCCTAAAACAGCCTCTCTTGTCCAGAAAATGCCTTACGGTCCAATAGAGGGGTCCTGAAAGAGGCAGGACAAGGCAGGAAAAAAGTTTCAGTTCGGCGTTTAAGGGTTTAATCCAGTTGTTGAATTCCTCGTCCATGATTTCTCCGGCCCTCAGGTTATGGGCAAGATAGGGGAATAACGAAAGGGCTGTGATAACATTGAACAGAAAAAAAACAAGTGTTTCTTTTGGGGTAAATTCCTTTTTTGCTATCCTGTATATGCAGAAGAACAGGAAATTGGAAGCAACAAAAAGAACGCCGTAGAAGTGTGTGTTTACAAGCAATACAGAAAGGAATGTATATAAAAGCATATCTTTGTTTTTTCTGTTTTTGAGAATGCGCAAAAATAGTACTGCAAGGATCGTTACAAGCAGGAGCTGAAGCATGTAAGCCCTGGTATTATGGGAAGCGCGGATAAGATAACTGCTAAAACTCAAAAAAATCGCCGCTGTAGCTGCCGCTCTTCTTCCTGCGTATTCTTTTACAAGTATCCAGATGCAGGGAACAAGAGCCGTGCCGGCTATGACCGACAGCATCCTGCCCGCGGCTTCCGAATGACCGCAGAGAAGAAACATCAGCTTTAATACAAGATAATAAAAGGGAGGATTGCCCGGATCCGAAAAAAGTACGGCAAGGGGGGTTCCCGGCGCGCTGATTTCGGCGGAACTCAATTCATCTCCGCCGGCAGAATGCCAGCCAATACCGTTGAGCCGCAGCAGAAAGGCAATAATCGTAATACCAAGGGGAATAATCCAGGGGTGTTTGTTTAGCAGGAACAGTATTCTCCGCTGTTCTGCCGGTCTACCGATCTCCCTGCCTTTAAGACTCAGGGCCCGGCAGAAAATCCATATACAGAAAAGCATAATATAGAGAGGCCAGAAATACCATGGGTACATCAGGGGAGCAAAGAAGAACAGGAGAAAAAAGTTCAGGTTACCGTACCAGTTGATTCTTTTCCCGAACGGGAAGGGTGCATAGTTCATGTTTTTCGATATGTCGTATATTCTGCTGTCAGCATCTTCTGTGGAAGCGAAAGAACGGATATCCTTGGGGGTAAAATAATAAAAAGAGTTTCCGATAAACACAGAGATACTGTCTATTGAGGAGAGACTTTCTTCCGCCGTATCTTTGGGAACCATAAGGAAAAGTTCTTTAATCAGACCGTCCAATTCCCTGTACATAACGATTGTATCAATGGACGGATCGGCTTCGGTAGTGGGAGAGAGTACATGGATCATATCCCCGGGACTTGTTTTAAGCAGAAAATCGACGGAGCGGCTTTTCTTTATTTCGATGTTAACATGAATCCGGGCGGCCGCGGGATTGAGTCTGTAACCGTTGATCCGGAAGATCCCGGCCTGGGAAAGGCAGCATAAAAGAATACAAAAGAATAAAAAAATTACACGATTGTGTTTTTTATTCATCTGCTTTTTTTTCTGCGGTTTTTTTCCGGAAAACAAAAAACTTTGAAATGATAAAATTGATTATCATTCCTGCGGCGATACCCATGGCCTGGGCCATGAATTTATAGGGAGGATTAAACAGATAGAGAACGAGTTGCATCACCAGTATATTGAGGAGAAGCCCCGCAAGGGAACCGGAGAGGAATTGCAGCCATTTGCCAACCCTGATCTTTTCCCCGCCGGTGTATTCTTTGAATGACCATATATGGTTAATAAAATAATTCTGGGTACCGGCGCTGATAAAACAAAAAATACTGACGGGGATCACATGGAATTTCAGGAGATCCGCGCCGAGAAAAAATAAGAACAGATTTGTTACTGTACCCAGCACGCCCGTAAGGCCGAATTTTATGAATTCTCCAAGCAGGCGCTTTGTTTCCTTTTCCAAGATCGGCCTATTTTACCGTAACTACAGCTTCCACCGGTTTTGGAGCGCCTCTCTCCACGGATACAGGCGCGGGAGCCGCATCGCAGGCATAGATCGTGTAGGCGCCGGGAACAAGAACGCTTTTGCCGGCGGCATTTACGGATTCAAAGGCTGATGAAGGGAGTTCAAAGTCTGCGTTTACCGTTTTTCCGGCAGGAACATTGATCCGCCTGAAGGCCCGCAGGGAACAGAGGGGATCATCGGCGGAACGGTCTTTTTTGGCGATGTAAAGCTGGATCACGTCTTCGCCGTCCCGCTTGCCGGTGTTTGACAGGCTTACTGTTGCCTTTATTTTTTCACCCGCACGGATGGCGGCGGCTGAAAGCTTAAGCGAATCAAAACTGAAACCGGTATAGGAAAGACCGAAGCCGAAGGGATAGAGGGGCTTTTCCGCCATGTAGCGGTAAGTCCGTCCCTTCATATCATAGTTTTCGTAGGGGGGAAGCTGGCTCGTGGAAGCCGGGAAACTGATGGGGAGATGGCCTCCGGGGTTCAGATCCCCAAAGATTATGTCGGCAATTACTTCTCCGCCCTTTTCGCCGGAATACCATGCAAAGATCACCGCATCGGCAATATCCTCCGGTATTGCAATGGGGCTGCCGCCTGTAAGGATCAGGATGACGGGTTTGCCTGTATCTTTCAACTGGCGCAGAAACTTGAGCTGCCAGGGCGGAAGCTCAATAGTATCCCTGTCGCCGTTGGAATCGGAAGCGATGGTGTCGCCTTCTTCTCCTTCCATGGAACCGTCAAGGCCCATAACCGCAATCAGGAGGTCGGTATCGGCGCCGGTAAAGAAACCGGCCTGGGAACTGAAACGGGCAGGATGGTTCTCTTCATACTGAAGGCAGCCGTGGCGGTATTCAAGGTTGATGGCGTATTTGTCCCTCACCTTCTGCCCGAGTCCTTCGAGGATCGTAACGAAACGGGGGCTGATGCCGTAGTAGTTTCCGAACAGTACGTGCGGGTTGGCGGCGCAGGGCCCCACCAGGGTAATGCGTTTGGCGCTGTCGTCAAGGGGAAGGAGGCCCTTGTTGTTCCTGAGAAGGGCAATGGATTTCTCCGCCGCCCTGCGCGCCAGCTTTTGATGTTTTTCGCAGTTGATCACGTCTCCTGAGATTTTGGAGTAGGGATCCTGTTCGGGAGGATCGAACATTCCCAGTTTGAAGCGGGTCCGCAGGAGCCGTGTCAGCGCCCGATCGATTGTCTCTTCGGTTACAAGTCCCTTCTTGTAGGAAACGGTAAGCTGGGGGTAGGTACATCCGCAGTTAAGATCGCAGCCGGCATTGAGAGCCAGGGCCGCCGATTCTTCGGGGCTGTTTGTCACCTTGTGGTGTTCATGGAAATCCCGGATAGCCCAGCAGTCGGAAGTAACATGGCCCTTGAAACCCCATTCCCCCCGGAGTATGTCCCGAAGCAGATAGTAGCTTCCTCCGCAGGGTTCTCCCAGAGTACGGTTGTAGGCGCCCATGACCGCCTCGACTCCTCCTTCCACCAGAGTCTTGAACGCGGGAAGATAGGTTTCAAAGAGATCCTTTTTGGAGACCACGGCGTCAAAAGTGTGGCGCAGTTTTTCAGGCCCCGAGTGTACCGCAAAGTGTTTGGCGCAGGCGGCGGCCTTCATGTGTTCAGGATCGGGGCCCTGCAGGCCGCGTACCAGGGCAAGACCTATACGGCTGGTAAGGAAAGGATCTTCGCCGTAGGTTTCCTGACCCCGGCCCCAGCGGGGATCGCGGAAGATATTGATGTTGGGAGTCCAGAAGGTAAGTCCCCAGTACTGGCCCCGGTTTCCCCGTTTAATCGCTTCATTGTATTTTGCCCGCGCCTCATCGGAAATCGCTGTGGCGACTTCTTCAACAAGGCCCTCGTCAAAGGCGGCTGCCAGGGCGATAGCCTGGGGGAATACCGTAGCCACCCCGGCTCTGGCAACGCCGTGGAGACATTCATTCCACCAGTTGTATTCGGGAACCCCCAGCCTTGGTATGGCGGCACTGGTATAGCTTAACTGTGAGACCTTCTCCTCAATAGTCATTTTTGAAATGAGTTCTCTGATACGCTCTTCTCTATTCATTTTATCCTCCGCCAAAGTTTGGCTTTTTGTAAACGAAACCTCTCGAAATCCGGCTGGTGCGGAAGCGCGGTTTCCGGCGAAACAACCGCGACACTTGAAAGTATATACGAATATGTTATATTATGTAAGCCATGCCTATAAAGATACCAAGAAGCCTGCCTGCCTTCGGCGCTCTTCAGAATGAGAGGGTCTTTGTAATGCCCAACGACCGGGCGGAACATCAAGACATCCGGCCCCTCAAGGTTGGAATGCTGAATCTTATGCCCACGATGGTGGACACGGAGATTCAGCTTCTCAGGCTGCTGGGGAACAGTCCCCTGCAAGTGGATATTATTCTTTTACGGATGGGAAGTCACGACTCGAAGAACGCCCCGCCGGGACATCTTGAAAAATTCTACATTAATTCCGAAGAGATTGTAAATTCCGGTGTGCGCCTTGACGGTCTCATCATCACCGGGGCGCCGGTAGAGACCCTTCCCTTTGAAGAGGTGGATTATTGGGAAGAACTTTCCGGAGCAATAGACTATTCCGAAAAGAACGTTTTTTCCACCATGCATATCTGCTGGGGAGCCCAGGCGGGCTTGTACCGCCGCTACGGGATTCCCAAGAAGCCTCTCGCATCAAAACTGTTCGGTGTTTTTCCGCATGAGGTAAATGAACAGTATTCCCCTCTCTTCCGGGGATTTGATGATGAATTTCTTGCTCCCCAGTCCCGGCATACGGCCAGCGACAGAGATGCTATTGCCTCTCATCCGGCCCTGACGATACAGTCGGAAACCCGGGAAGCGGGGGTTTTTATCGTTACCGCGCGGGACTGCCGGGAGGTTTATGTTACAGGCCACCTTGAGTACGATCCCCTGACTCTGGACAGGGAATACCGGAGGGATCTGGCAAAGGGGCTTCCCATCACCCCGCCAAAAAATTATTATCCTGAAGACGATCCTTCACGGAAACCGGTCGTGCGCTGGCGGGCCCATGCCCATCTTTTTTTCAACAACTGGCTCAACTTTGTCTATCAGGAAACGCCTTTTAATCTGGATGAACTTTAAGAAGGGTCAACAGTAAAACTGACAGACGCCGTTTCTTCTCCGCAGAACACCTGTAGTGTATGCTCTCCCGCTTCACAGGGAAGATAGAAACGGAAGGGTCGTCCCGCGCTGAAGACGGCGCCGTCATAGCGGACTTCAATTTCATCAAACGCGCCGCCTGTGATCTCCGCGGGAATTTCCTCCCGTCCGACAGAGTTTGTGCGTTCTCCCCTGTAGTAGACGGCCCCGTCCAGGGGCAATACAATTTCCAGGGGAGCGCCCCGGTAATCGAGTTCTCCTTCCCTGCTGCCGGAGAGAAACCATGCCTGATACTCGGGCGGATAGCGTATCTGCGCCCTTCCCCCTTCCCGGTAATGCCAGGTACAGGGTTCCAAAACGGTTTCATGCCGCACATATTCTGTTATTGAGGAAGGGCAGGCTTCGGCAGGTTCCATGCCGGAGAGGGAACAGATGCGCCTGAGGGAATAGTTTTCAGGCGTCCTGAATACAGGGCCTGAGTTTCCCTGCAGGTATATGAGGGCATCCCGGACAATCAGGGCGGGGATGGAACTGCCTGTTTTGCCGATTACGGTTTCTCCGGTAAAATTTCCCATCCATACGGCGGCGGTGTAGCGGGGCGTGGCTCCCAGTGCGACAATACTCTGATACTGGTTTGCCGTTCCCGTTTTGAAGATGGCCTCGAAAGGCGTAGAAAAATTCCCCGCCCTGCCGAAACCGAGAACCCGTGCATTCCTGTCCGAGAGCATGGAACTGATGAGTCTTGCCGTATCCTGGGAAACAGGATGTGTAACCGGGGAAGATGAGACAAGGCCGGCCCGGAAACTGAGGGGAATCAAGGCGCCGTCATTGGGGAAGATGCTGAATGCCCTGCAGAGTTCGAGAAGGCTTACGGGGCTGTCTCCCAGAGCCAGGGCAAGGCCCGCCCTTTCTTCGGCGTCCTCAAGAGAGTAAAAATCAAGAGAGCGGAGAAAGTTTATATAATTGAGAAGTCCCAAACGGTAGAGAAGGTACACCGCAGGAACATTGAGGCTTGAAGCCAGTGCGGAACGGAAGAGCATGGGGCCATTGTAGCGATTATTGAAATTCTGGGGGAAGTATAGTTCCTCCGAACCGAACTGGAGCGGTATGTCGGCAATCACATCGGCAGGCTTGAAGCCCTTTTCGAGGGCAAGGGCATAGAGAAACGGTTTCATGCTGCTGCCGCTCTGGTTCAGGGCCAGTACGCCGTCTATCTGTCCTGCATGTTCCTCATTACCGTAATCGGCGCTGCCCACCCATGCCAGGATTTCGCCTGAAGCATTGTCAAGCACGACGGCGGCCCCGTTGTTGAGTCTCTGGCTGTAGTAACGCTGCACATCCCTGGCTATCAGGGTTTCGATGCGTTTTTGCAGGGAGAAATCTATGGAAAGACGGAGATCCCCCCTCCGGGGATAGAAGTCTTCGTTCTGTATATGGCGGATCAGGTGGGGAAGTTCCAGAGGATAATTGAAACGCTTAACCCTGCCCGCGGCAAACCTGAAATCTTCGGCGCTTACCGCAGCCGCCAGAGGATCTGCGGAAGGGGAGAGGCTGTAGCGTTTTTGCAGATCTTCTGCCGTCTGTACACAGGCTTCCCATTGATTGTGAGGGTTGTAGGCCGCAGGCCTCCTGGGAATGACTGCAAGGCAGAAGATCTCCGCAGGAGAAAGTCTTTGGAGATCCGATGCAAAAAAGTTCCGCGCGGCTGAAGCCGCTCCTTCGGTCTGAAAGCCGAAGGGCAGGGAATTGAGGTACAGTTCGAGGATCTCATCCTTGGAAAGCCGGGCTTCAAGCCGCAGCGCATTATACGCTTCCGCAAGTTTCCGGCTGTAGCCCGGGGAACGGCCCCGGGCTGTTTCCGAAGCGTCCGCGCTTATGAGGCGGGCAAGCTGCATGGTGATGGTGGAAGCTCCGCTTACAAGCCGTTTTTGTCTGAAGTTAAGCCATGCCGCCCTGAAAATTGCGGGAATGTCTATACCGAAGTGCCGGTAAAAGCGGGCGTCTTCCGAAAAAATAAAAACCGACCGGAGGATCTGCGGTATTTCTTCCATGGGGCAGTATTCCCGGCGGAGTCCGTTCTCGAGGCTCGTGATCTGCAGGAGTTCACCGCCGCGATCATAAATACGGATGCTGCAGGGACGTTCCTGAAACCGTTTCAGCTCCGGGTAGGGGGAGTAACGGACAAGAAGCCACGGAAAGAACAGCAAGCCCAACAGTATTGCTGCGGTCAGGCCCGCGCGTGTGCGAAAATGCGGCGGCAGCGGAGACAGTTTACTCAATGGTGTAGAGCAGGCCCCGGCTGCGGCCGAAGATTTCAGCCTCATACATGCATTCCGCCTGCACCGGCGGAGTGGGGTAGACTCCACGCCTGGGAGTCCTGAAGAGGAACTCTACCGTACTTTCACCTTTGGCAAAGCTGTCCCAGAAATACTGTATCTCGTTGTCCAGAATAACCTTGTTGGAAAGCCACGCTCCCCGTCTCCCCTCAAGCCCCCTTTCACTGTCTTTTGATTCTTCGTAACGCGGGGTACTTACCATTCCCGGATCGAGGATCTCCGCTCCCGAGGGAATGGGTATCCGCAAGGCCACATAGTTTCTGTCGTGGCTGCTGGAGAGCCTTACCCTGGCCCGGTAAGTTTTACCCGATTCAAGGGCGGTTCCGCTTATCTCCTCCCCCTCAAGGTTCCGGATACTCATGAAGACCCCGAAGCCCTCATCCCGGAAACCTTGCAGTTCCGGCGGAAGGGCATAGCTCAAAGACGCCGAGTAGTAGAGGTTTCCATTTCCCCTTCTTTCAAATTCCAGGGGGATAAGCGCGTCCCGCTGCAGGGAATTGAGCGGGGAAGTCCTGAAGTCAAAGCTTCCGCTTTTTGGAAGGGCGGCAAGGCCCTTGAAAGCGCCCGACAGAAGTTCTGCGCCGCCGATCCGGGATGAAGCTTCAAGATCGGTAGAAGCAAGGTTTTCGCTGCGGATAAGGGCGTCAACTGCCGAAAGGACACGTACCGTTACCGCAGTGCTCTCCCAGTAAGAGGCGGAACGCTTGCTTTCCAGAAGGCTGTGAAGCAGACGGGTATTGATAAGGTCTCCCGGATACAGTTGGGAGAAAAATTCCAGGCTCAGGGCCAACTGTTCTCTAGAACTGCCGTAGTACCGGTACCGGTAACGATCCAGGGGATCGGTTATGTCTACTCCGCGGCTTGTGAGGCGCATCAGGTTTCGGAGGCGTTCGGCAGTCTTTTGGGCGTCGTTCCTGCGGCCCAGATGGAGGTACGAGAGACCTGTAAAGGCAAGGGCCGAAGCGTCAACATTATCCCTGGCAAGGAGTTCCGTGAGCTTGGCAGGATCGACGCTTCTTCCAAGCAGGGAAAGCGCATATATCCCATAGGAGTCCAGATATGATACATAGTAGTATGAATCGTCTCCCCGGTTGAACCGGTAGAGATTCTGTTCGATATATTTGCCAAGATCGTCGATTTTCAGGGCCGCGGGAACATTGTAGCCCTTTATCCTTGCCAGTGCCAGAATATGCGCAATCCTGATGCTTACATACAGATCTGCTCTTGTTCCGTTGGGCCAGTAGGGGAATCCCCCGCCGGGAAGCTGGACATTGACCCAGCGTTTCAATTCCGCTTCAACCGCGGCTTTAGGATCCGCAACTTCACTGTTAAGGCCGAATATATCCAGGTATTCGCCGAATATAACAAGGGGAAGTACCGCCGCGCTCCGCTGTTCCATGCAGCCATAGGGATAATGGAATATATATTTTACCGCTTCATTAAGAAGACTCAGGCGGGTTGCGTCAAGGCTCAGGGAAAGGGAACCCACGCCGTTATCGGCAAAGCCGGGAATTACAATGAGTTCCCGTGAGGAAGTCCGGCCGGAAACCGGTTTCCCGTCTTCGTCCATTCCCGAAACTACACCTATGCTGCTTACCGTTTCCCTGACATAGGGGTGCTCTATCTGGATCTCGTTTACCAGTTTTTCGTTGAGAATCTCACTTTTTATGCTGAATTCAAGGGCTACGGTTCCCTCTTTCCGCGCGGCGAGATCGAAATAAACAACCGCGTTTTCACCGCTTTGAACAGTAATGGTATGTTCATTCTTGCCGTCGATAAAGGCTTCTCCGGAAACCTTGATCCGGCCCGAAGGATTGTTTAATTCCTGCCGCGGAGGACTTATGCCAAGCGATACGGAGATCTTGTGGGCTTTTCCGTCAAGATTGCTGATCAGAACTCCTGCTTCCGCGGTATCCCGTTCCCGAAGCCGCCGGGGCAATACTTCCCGGACATTGATTCTGTTCTGGGAGGCAATCTCAGTTTCCTTGATGGCAAAGAGATCTCCCATCACGCCGAAAACCGTTAAACGATAGGTAGTAAGCGTGTCGGGCAGTTTGAAGCTGAAGCGTACCGTACCATCCTTGCCGGTCAGAAGCATCGGCTCAAAGACCGCAGTGGGGTTAAAGTCTTTCCGCTCCTCCAGTTTGCCTTCATCTCCGCCTGCAAGATTCTTGACATTGTAGGTAACAGGATCCATGAGAGAGGAACGGGAATCTCCTCCCCCAACCGAAAGGGGGAAACGTTCTTCATCATAGAAATAGTTTATCGGATCGGGTACGTGGTAGTCGATAAGATCCAGCACCCCTCTGTCTACCGCCATCAGCGTAAGTTCCGCGCCGGAGAGCGCTTTGCCGCCCCTTTCGGCCTTTAACGTTAAATTTACTTCTTCGCCCGGACGGTAGCTTTTCTTGTCGCTTTCCACCTTTACGGTAAAAGCCTTGATCCGCTTGTTGACAAAGACCTTTGTAACGCCGAAGTAACCCTTCGGTTTATCCAGATCGGGACTGCCGTAGTTGTGACTGGGAGGCCCTTCCCGTACCGAATAGGAGGAGATTGAAACATAGACCACGGGCACATAATTTGCGGCAACCGGAATTTCAAAAGTGGAGACAGGCTCCGTGAACCGGCGGACTTCTTCGGTAAAGATCCCCTCTCTTTCCACGGTAATCAGATACCAGCCGGAAGGGATTACACTTTGCAGCATTACTGTTGCCGTTTCTCCGGGATCGTAGAGGTCCCTGTCGGGAATGAGGCGCAGTTCCGCAGCGTTATTGCGATTCCAGTAACCTCCTCCGGAACCTGTGACATAGAAACTGTTTTCCGTTATGATCTGCCGGCCTTCCCTGTCCCGGGAAGATATGCGGATAGTATAGTAGCCTGCCCCGGAAGGCTTTACACGGAAACTGCCTTTTTCTTCAAGGTTCAGCTTTCTGCTGTCCTCTGTTACAAGATCCCGTACATACTGATCGTATATATAGCCTCCCACTCCCTGCTGCTGAACCCGGTTCCAGTCCTCGCGGATGAGTTCCAGATTCATTTTTCCCCCGTCTTCTCCGTTTGCAAGGTAGAGATTCTTTCCGGCTTTCTCTCCGTAAGGAGTCAGGGCAATGTAGTCAAAAGAAACCTCTTCTCCCTTTCTCGCAAAGCCCGCCTTCCCGGCCCGTGCAAGGCCGAGATAAAAGGAAGCGGGATGCACTATCACCGACTGTTCTGCGGAGATCGTCTGGCTTGAAATATCGGTAACGTTGGCCTCCACCGAGTAACGGTAGGGGGCGCCTGTCCGGGTTTGTCCCTCTGTTTTTGTTTTGAGCTGGGCGGTCCCGTCCGCGCCCAGAGCGCCCCGGGCAGAATCAATATTTCTCTGACCGTCGTAGGCATTGAGGGGGCCGAAACTATAGGAGCTTGCAGCCGCGCCTTCCGGTCTGTAGCGGACAGATTGGCGGTACCAGTAACTTTCCCAGGAGGAACCGGCAAGGCTTCCTCCGGAAAGATAGGAGGCCGAAAGACTTACGGAGATGTCCTCCCCGGCGATCACCTGGGCTTCCGGCCTGCCGATCGAAGCCTGAAATTTAAGCCGTTCAAAGAAGGCAACCTGTACCGGGTGGCTTGCCGTAATCCTTGAATTACCGGAACCGCCGCGGCGGTATACCAGCCGGTAGGAGCCGGGCCTGAGTTCATCGGACAGAACAATTTTTCCGTAGAAGCCGCCCGAACCGGAAACTTCCCCCTGAATGGCAGAAACAGTGTTACTCTCGTAGGAATCTTCTTCAAGCGTCACCGTGTATGAACCCTGATAGATCGTGTACATTCCCAGTACCAGACTCCGGTCAACTCCCCGGAAGGACAGTTCTTCACCGGGTTTATAGATCCCCCGGTCGGAAAAGAGAAAGGTAACGGCCTTGGCTTCTTCAGCCCGCTGGGGAGAAGAGGCATTGACGCCGAAGGCCCACAGATTATGGGAGGACGCGTCAAAAACAGCCATGTCCCCGTCTTTTTCCGCCAAAATATACGGAGGACTATAGGAGTATTCTCCCCTGGTACTGTCTCTGAGCAGTCCTGTTTCAAGCGGGATCACGGCGAGACCTGAGTTGTCCGTAAGGGCATTGCCGAAATCTTCCAATTCCGGTATACCGGCATAGCCTGCTTCCAGAACCGAGGGAGAGAGAAGCCGTACCTTCGCGCCTTCAACCGGTTCCCCTGTGGAAAGTTTCGACACCAGTACCGCCGCCTTGTTAAAACCGTAACGCGCCGTAATGCCCAGATCCGTTACCTGGATACTGGTTTTGTTTTCCCGCCGGTAAATAACAAATTCTTCGGAATTTTTGCGCTTTTGATCGCTGAGGAGGGCTACATCCGCATTGAAGGACACAATGCCTTTCCCCTGTTCGTTGAGGTACGGCGAAAGGTCGATCTCTTCGAAATAGCGGTGGTTTTTTTCTCCCGGATTCAGGTAAAAACGCGCCGGTTCGGCTGCCTGGGAAAAGGGGTTGTTCTGTGCGCCGAGTTCATACCAGCCCCCCGGCGCGATATTCCTGTATTCAAAGAGGAAACGGGGCTTGAACTGGGCTTCCAGCATCCTG
>JAIRXN010000043.1 GCA_031268245.1 Treponema sp.
GTATAAAGCCGATCCCGCCGGGAGCCCCTGCATATACAGCGGTGTATGGAAATATTCCCGCCATCCCAATTATATGGGGGAAATTCTTGTCTGGATTGGGCTCTTTATCGCGGGTCTGCAAAACTTCCACCCTTTGAGTCTTCCGGGGGTATTATTGATCATAACCCTATTCATAACCACCAGTATTCCCATGATGGAAAAACACCTGCTTGCCCGGACATCCTCATACCGCGACTACCAGCGGAATGTCCCTATGCTCCTCCCCTTTCCCCCGTATCGCCGCCGGTAAAACCATGAAGAACCCAACCGGGTTGTTGAACAAGTCCATTGACGAATCCCATTCCTCTGTTATATTATTATCCCCATCAAAGTAGTAGGATAATTATGAACAGTGCCGATACCCGGGGAACCGGAGCCGGCAGGGGGTTTACCCTATGATTGAAGCGAAAAGCATCGGCAAATTTTTTTCGGTGATCAACGAGAAAGGCCTGGCCGAAGGACTCACCGCAGTTCTCAACGTGTCCCTTACCATCCCCGATGGAAAGATCGTATCCCTCCTGGGGCCCTCCGGCTGCGGCAAATCAACATTCCTCGAAATTCTCGCGGGCCTCCAGGCCCCTACGGACGGCACGATCCATATCGACGGCAAACTGGTACTGGAACCCCTGCCCGCCACACGGAAAGAGCAGATCGCCTACCGCCGCCGTTACCGCTTTATCTCGCCTCTGGCAAACGGCATGTTCAGAGATCATCCCAAGCATGACATTGCCATGATCTTCCAGGACTATGCGGTCTTTCCCTGGATGACCGCCATACAGAACGTAGAGTTTGCACTAAGGCTGCGAAATGCCGGCCCTGCGGGTAAACGGCTCAGGCGGAATGAGATACGGGAAAAGGCAGCCCTCTACCTTAACAAGGTGGATCTCGGCGTCTTCGCGCATAAGTACCCTTCGCAGCTTTCGGGCGGCATGCGCCAGCGCCTGGCTCTTGCGCGGGCGCTTTCGGTGGAACCGAAGATCATCCTCATGGATGAGCCCTTTGCCGCGGTGGATGCGCTGACCAGGGAGAAACTCCAGGACGAACTGCTGCGGCTCTGGGAAGAGACAAGGAATTCGAGTAATCCCATTACCATTGTTATGGTTACCCATGATGTTCCCGAAGCGGTCTATGTCTCCGACGAAGTTGTTGTCTTTTCTCCCAGCCCCGGCACTATCCGCAACCGCATCCCGGTAAACGTAAAGCGTCCGCGGGCACGGACAGACCCGGAACTTATTGAAATGCAGGAAAGGATATTCGCAATGTTCCAGTACGATCTGAATCAGGAAAGCGAATACAGTATTTAGTGTCTATCCACAAAGTCGGTTACTTTGTGGATAGACTTTGCATTTGCATACGCAAATGCGGTTTTTAAGGTAGTCTGTCTATAATGTGTCTACATTATAGACAGATTCTATATAAGACATGCGGTAAAAGTACAGTTATGAAAACGGTTGATCAGTTCTCCCTTTTCCGTCTGAACAGGACATATCTCTCCGCCTGAATAGCAGAATTGATACTTTTTTTGCTGCCCTATACATTCCCTTACCTTTTCCATTTCCGCAGTAGTATTGGCGTCCAGCGCCAGATACCGGGTAAGACAGGCAAACAGGAGGAGTACGGAACCCGTATTTTTTTTCAGAATTTCTTCCAGTGCATCGGCGGCGGTACGGACTATATCCGCATAGCCGATATCCCCGATGGAAATGGTGGTGTTTTCCGGCACATAACCGCCGCAGACGGCATAACCCTCTTCGGTGATCACATAGATTGAACGGGTAACAGGCTTGGTACCATCGTTATAATCGATTATAAAAGGAAAGGAAGAGGTTTCCCAGGCTCCCGATTCCCTCTGAAGTCCAAGATCCTTCAGATAGGAGGCGATAGGCATATTGTTTACTTCCATGATGACATTTTTATGTGATTTGGTAATAACGCCCCGTTTTTTCTGGATCTTCTCTTCCGGAATGGAAGCCGTGAAAAAAGAAGGGTGCAGATCCCCAAAAAGCAGAACAAAGGCCAGCCTGTCTTTGCTGCCTTCTCCATTGAAAATAGTTTCATTTTTTCTGGGGTTATTTGAGGCGTCAATGGCCAGCGTTCCAAAGAGGGGAATGCCTCCGGAGATCCGGTTAAAGCTCTCCACGATGGCTTCACCGCCCAGGCTGATAATATAAGGAACAAAAATGAGCGCCATGGCCGGTTTCCCCCTGCCTCCCTCGCCGGCTTTTTTATAGGCTTTTTCTATGGGGCCGTCCTGTTCTTCACTTAAAGAAGGGGTAACACCGGCGGAGAAGATTATCTCGTCGCTGGTGAGCACCATAAGGCTCAACATGATTTCGCCCAGTTCCCCGGCCGTGGCGTTTCCGATAGTGGTACAGCCGATCACGTCAAAGGGCAGGGCTTTACAGAGATTTTGTATTATTTCGGTATTGAGGAATTCAGGGTAGCCGGTCAGTATCCCCATGCTGTGGGATTTAAGTTTTCCAAAATCAAGCTGATCAAGCATCTCCTTTACTGCGATTTCTGCATCATCAATTTCAAACGTAAAAGCGTTTTGCGCCTCTATCATGATACCTCCCTGCATGCTTAAACTACAATAGAAGTATACATGAAGATTCCTATGTTTACTAGACAAAAAAAGCCTGAACGCATAGCGCCAGGCTTTTTCCGGTTACAGCATTGCGCGTAAAGCGCACAATACACACGGGAGAAATGAAAGCCGCTCTGCGGCTTTCATTTAAAAAACGCGGTTTTACAGCCCGTAGGGCGAAAAACCGCAAGAGCTTCTGCAAAACTTGCTCAGGTTTTGCAGGAAACTCAGTAGTCCATTCCTCCCATTCCTCCCATTCCGCCGCCGCCGGGCATGGGGGGCGGATCTTTCTTCTCGGGAATGTCCGTAACGGCGCACTCGGTAGTGAGAAGGAGGCTGGCAATGGAGGCCGCATTCTGCAGGGCGGTGCGGGTAACCTTTGCCGGATCGATGATGCCTGCTTTTACCATGTCCACCCATTCCATCTTGGCGGCGTCAAAACCGATGCCCTTCTTTTCATTCCTGGCCTTCTCTGCAATAACGGCGCCGTCAAGCCCGGCATTCTCCGCGATCTGGCGAATCGGCTCTTCAAGAGCCCGCTTTACAATCTTGAAGCCGACTTTTTCGTCGTCGGTAAGGTTTGAAACATCGGCCTTGTCCAGGGCGAGAGCCGCCTGAATCAGAGCCAGTTCGCCGCCGGGGACGATCCCTTCGTCAATGGCCGCCCGTGTTGCAGAAAGAGCGTCTTCCACCCGGTGCTTTTTCTCTTTCAGCTCTACTTCGGTAGCGGCGCCCACGTTGATCACGGCCACACCGCCGGCAAGTTTTGCAAGCCGTTCCTGAAGTTTTTCCCGGTCATAGTCGGAAGTTGTGTCTTCAATCTGGGCCTTGATCTGGGCGATCCTGTCCTGAATATCCTTCGCCTTGCCGGCGCCATTGATAATCGTGGTGTTATCCTTGTCGATCTTGATGGTTTTTGCCTTGCCAAGCTGGGAAATTTCGGTATTCTCCAGCTTGAGACCGAGTTCTTCGGAGATCACCTCTCCTCCGGTAAGAATGGCAATGTCTTCCAGCATGGCCTTGCGGCGGTCGCCGAAACCGGGGGCCTTGACCGCACAGGTCTTGAGAGTGCCCCGGAGGCTGTTTACTACCAGGGTAGAGAGGGCTTCACCGTCCACATCTTCGGCAATAATCAGGAGGGGCTTGCCGCTCTGGGCAACTTTTTCAAGCAAGGGCAGCATATCCTTCATGCTGGAGAGTTTCTTGTCATGAATAAGAATGTATACATCTTCGTATACGCTGGTCATGGTATCCCGGTCGGTAACAAAGTAGGCTGAAATATAGCCCCGGTCAAACTGCATACCTTCCACAAATTCAATAGTGGTGTCCATTGTTTTGGACTCTTCCACGGTGATGACGCCGTCCTTGCCGACCTTTTCCATGGCATCGGCAATGGTATTGCCGATTTCACTGTCGTTATTGGCGGAAACACTTGCCACATGGGAGATCTCTTCCTTGTCCTTGATCTCTTTGGAATTCTTCTTGATCTCTTCCACGGAAATTTCTACGGCCTTGTCGATACCCCGTTTAAGCTCAATGGGAGTCATGCCCGCGGCTACGGATTTGAGACCTTCTTTTACCAGGGAGTAGGCCAGAACGGTAGCGGTTGTGGTGCCGTCTCCTGCCACGTCGTTGGTTTTCGTGGCTACTTCTTTGAGAAGCTGGGCGCCCATGTTTTCATAGGGGTCTGCCAGTTCCACTTCTTTTGCTACGGAAACGCCGTCTTTGGTAACGGTCGGAGCGCCAAATTTCTTGTCCAGAAGGACATTGCGCCCTTTGGGGCCCAGGGTTACCTTGACCGCCTTTGAAATTTGCTCAACCCCGGCAAGCAACTTGCGCCGGGCTTCTTCATTGAACAGCAACTGTTTAGCCATAACTACTCTCCTCTTGAGTGTATTTTAATAATAGTTATCCCGTCCTGCGGGATAAGCCCAAAAAAGGACTCCCATATAAAATACTAAATTACGTCCATAACGGCAATACCAAAACGGAGAATTTATGGCATAATCGGTTCAGATTGTCCCAAAACACGGAGGTTTTATGGACGTGGAAATTTATACAGACGGAGGCTGTTCGGGGAATCCCGGGCCGGGCGGCTGGGCTTATGTAATTACCGGGGAGAAAAAGCTCATCAGGGAAGAGTGGGGAGGGGAAAAAGACACGACCAACAACAGGATGGAGCTTATGGCAGTCATTTCCGCGCTGGAAAAACTGCCTTACCTGGATCTTGCTATGGAAAAAATCACCCTTTACACGGATTCCCAGTATGTTCAAAAGGGCATCACCCAGTGGATTCACTCCTGGAAACGGAATAACTGGCGCACCGCAGGAAAGGAACCGGTAAAAAACAGGGAACTCTGGCAGCGCCTGGACGCTCTTTCGTCCGGCCTTCCCCTGAATTGGGTCTGGGTTAAAGGGCACGCGGGGAATCCCCTCAATGAACATTGTGATGCTCTTACCCAAAAGGCCATAAAGAGCCTGTCTGAGCCTGTTCCAAAACTCTAGGGTAACGCTGATTAAATGACGCTAATCAGCGCTTCCCTAACTTTTTGTATAAATTCCTTGTGTCTGCTTAAGTTAGGTAGTATACTTCTAATAAAGTGAAACCTGAATGGCGATCCGTTGTTTTAACAGCGTTCTGTTCAGATATAAGGAGTAAAATATGAAACATGTCAAATTAATGATTCTATTATTGCCGGTTCTTCTCGTGACACTGGCCTGTAAAAGTGCTCCTAAAGTAAGTGAGGAGACGCCTGCCGAAAGTTTGACCGCCCAACCCCCGGCTCAGCCTCAACCCGCCCGGCCGGATCAGTCCTCTTTGAATGCTCTTGACCAGTCGATAGCGGATCTTGAGCGCCTTCGGCAGTTTGCGCTTGATATCGAAGGTCCTTCATGGTTTCCCGATCAGTGGAATACCGCGGAAGCTCACTATAATGAGGCTAAAACAAAAACCCAGCGGGATACTCCGGAGCAGGTTGAGGCGGCCACTGCCGCGAATAATACCGCAGCCGCTTCTTTTCAGGGCCTGATCGATCAAAGCCTTCCGCTTTATGCCCAGGCCCGGGGAGATCAGATTATTTCCGTGCGGGAGGCCGCCATTGAGGCGGGCATAATGGATCTTGCCCCCGATTACCTGCTCATGGCGGATATAACCACTCTGGATGCCCTGACGAAGTATGAAGAGGAAGACTATTACGGGGCTATTGCTTCGGCTTTTCAGGCGGTAGACATGTATGAAATCCTGGAGGACGGCTGCACTGCGTACTATGTCCGGCAGGAGATTGAAGATCGTGATTTTATCCGTTACGATCCTGATAACTTTGACAGGGCCGATACGGCGGGACTTTCCGCCATTACGGACTATGAAGCGGCGGATCTGGAGAGTGCCAAGGAAAAGGCTGAAGAAGCCCATCTTCGGTACAATTTGGCGCTTACTACCGGCTGGCAGTCTTATGCCGCGGAAAAAGGCGCCGCTTCGGCGGATAAGCGGCAGGAGGCCTTAAAAGCCAAGGCGAATGTGGCTGTCCGGAATGATTTTGAGGCGGCTTCCCGGATCTTTGCCCAGGGGGATTCTGCCTTTAAGGCGGAAGATTATCCTGCGGCGGCGGATTTCTTTGCCGATGCGGAATCCCGTTTTGTTGTAGTCCGGGGGATTGCAGAACAGAAACGGCAGGCCGCGGAGAACGCAATCCGGGAGGCCGATGAAAAAATGGCGGAAAGCGATGCCAATGCAGAAAAGGCTGAGGCAATATTAGGAGGAGGCTCATTATGAGGAGAAAAGGTTTTCTTTTACTGTTGATTCTCTGCCTTGCAGGGATGCAGGTTTTTGCACAGAATCTTGTTTCTGCATCCCGGCTCCCCGAACCGGGTTTACCGGAGATTTTTACCGGTACTGTTGAACACTACCCGGAATTCCCGATTTCCGGTTTTGGAGGGGTAGCCGAGATCCTCTGGGATCTGGGCGACGGCCTTTTGCCCGAACCGATGGTGTTTTTCCCGGTTGCGTCCCTGGCGGCCGCCGCGGATACCGATGCGGGGCCGGTTATTCCCAGGAATATCCGGAACAATCAGTACTATATCGAAAGCGTAAGGCTCAACCAGATGGCTAAACAGACCTACGATGAAGGCGATTATGATGCATCGGCTGACTATGCGGCGCAAGCCCTTCGTTATGCCCAACTTTCCGATGAATATGTAGCCCTTCAACTGAAAATCAAGGAGGCCAATGACGCCATCTCTGCGGCCAAAGCCCGGATTGACTGGGTTGTTTCCGTGGGCGCCGCAAAGAATTATCCCGGTGAGTATGCACAGGCTCAGGATTACTACAATGCCAGCCTGGAAGACCGCAAAGCGGAACAATGGGAAAGCGCTACAGAAAAGGCGCGCATGGTCATAAACGCCCTGGCCTATGTAACGGCCCCCAGCCAGACCGTGACGCCTCCCGCTCAGGCCGTCGAACAAGGTCCTTCCCAGACCCCGCTGCCGGCCCGGTACACGGTGAGGCCCTGGGCGGTTTCCAAAGACTGCCTCTGGAATATTGCCGGGAGACCCTGGGCCTATGGCGATCCAACCAAATGGAGACTCATTTACAACGCAAACAGGGCCAGGATGCCCCAGCCGGATAATCCGGATCTCATTGAACCCGGTATGGTTCTGGATATTCCCAGCATCCGCGGGGAAACCCGTGACGGTATGTGGGATTCAGCCAGATCTTACGAACCTTTACGCTAATTTAGGAACTACGTAAGAATAACATGCATGGGGTCAATACCCATATGCGTTTACTTATCGTCTTTATTCGCAGTGGGGTCTAATACCCAAGAACCCGCCTCCCGGCGGGGGAGCTTCAGGGCGGTTAGAATTGGTAACACCAACAAAAATGTGGTAGTAGACCCCACGGTTAAATAATTTCCTTACAGAACGAACCTCGTAAACTTATGTAACGCTTACACGATACCTCGCCCTTCAGGGCGAGGAGGTTCATT
>JAIRXN010000057.1 GCA_031268245.1 Treponema sp.
ATGTAAAATTCCGGCGCCGCCCTATATCTTTCGCCTGAATATTCTGTAATTGATATGGGGAAACACATCGTGCATGCGCTCCACCGCGGTGAGCCATTCGGTACTGATATAGTTGCTCCCCAAAGCCTCGTAAATAGTGGTAAAATTTCTCAAACAGGACTCAATATGGCTGCGGGCATAGTCGGTATGTTCTTCTTTATGAAGCATCCGCGAACAGTCGGCATTTTGAGCCAGGAGGATCTCCCGCGCCGCCTGGTTGAGCGCCCGTTCCTTGAGACCCGTATCGTTGGGAAAGCGTTCCGCCAACTCGGTCATCCTGTTGACCGCCCTGGCCAGATGGCGGTATATCCAGTCGTTGGATGCGTCCAGCCAGGATTCCGCATAGCCTGACTCCCCGGCCGAAGAGAATTCCGGCATGCTCGTTTCCATGGAAGAGGTTTCCTGCTTGTAAAGATACTCCGCCGGAGTCATGAAACGGGCATGGCCCGCGCCGGCACGGAAAAGTTCTTCAATGAAGCGGGGCCCCTCATGCCAGTAACGGCCGAAATCGTCGGCGTTGAAGGCGCAGAGGCAGAGGGGATTTTCTTCCATCTGCTTTGCCGCGGAAAGGAGCGCATCGATCCGGCGCTGGAGGAACACACGGGCATCCTCGTGAGCCTGGGCATCCGCCTCCCGGGGGTTGTAGAGACCGTCGGGGCTGAAGCGTCCAATCTGGTTCCAGTATTTGTAGCCTGTTACGGAACGGGAATCGCCGGGGCCGAGAAAATCCTTAACAAGATCCAGGGGCAGTTCATAACCTGCATCCGCACGGTTGTCCCGGTACACATTGGCCTGAAGCTGTCTGCGGTAATCTTCCCCGGCAAAATAGTCCCTTGCCATTACCAGCACTCCTGCCGGAGTACGCACCGGATAAAAGGAAGCCCTGGAAGCGGGCGGGTTCCCAAAAAGGAGGGCGTGGCTTTCCACGATGGTATAGCCTGTATTGTACATTCTGAGGTAGGGATCAAGCCCGGCGGACCAACCCAGATCGGTAAGCCAGAAGCCCTGGGGATGCCTGCCGAAGAGAGAGCGGTAATTGCTCAAACTCACTTCCATCTGAGCCTGAATGGCCTCAGGATAACCGGTATAGAAAGGCAGGAAGGCGCCGGTAGCGCTTGAAGCGAGAAATTCGATCCAGCCCTTCTTCTGATAGTACCGGAAGGTCTTGAGAATATCCTGTTCATACCGTTCAACAAAAGCGAAACGCTTCTCCAAAATCCAGTCATGGTAGAATTTTACCAGTTCATGGAGGCCGCCCTGACCTTCGGTCCTCTTTAATTCCTGTTCCCCAAATTCGATCTGCCTGTCTGTATAGTCAAGATAGCGGCTGATAATCTCCCGATCTTCCAGAAGCCTGCAGAGCAAGGGTGAAAAAACAATACCCAGCCTGAAAGGTATGTGATCCTGTTCCAGCCGTCCCAGGGCTCCCAGAAGGGGGATATAGGTTTCCGAGAGGGACTCGAAAAACCAGTTCATATTCCCCGCTTCCACGGCGGAATGGTTCTTTAGAGAAGAGCCGGCAAGGGGACTGATAAAGGGAAGCTGCGCATTGAGCGCCAGTGAAATGACCGGGGTTCTTTCCATAAAATTAAAATTCTAATCCTGCATAAACCGGGATTCCCGGTCTTGAAGACGGGTTACCCGGAATTCCGCCGCTCCGGAGAGGACGGCCAGAGGCGAAAGCGTATCCGGCTGGGGGGGCGGCCCCTGAAGCGCAGGCATGATAAAAGGCGCAGACTCACAGAGAGAAACTCTGCCGAATTCCCGGAGAGCACAAAATTGTACCTGATAGCATGAAGCCATACCCTCCTCCCCGGCTTTTCTCAGTTCCGGGGGAAAACCGATATACCAGGCCATGTCTTCGACACCCACAGGAATCTCAAAACTGTCCTCCGATCTTTCCTTTCCTGGATTCGCAGGGGATACAAGGAGACTGTAGCCTTCAAAGTCAAGAGCCTTTTCATGAATCTCCCGGATTCCCGAGGCAGCCTCCCAGAAAACAAAGGCCCAGAGAGGATCCCTAATCAAAACTTCGATATAGGTGATATTGTACTGTTTTATCAGGGGAACCGCGTCAATATAATCCGTCTGAGAGGGGAGAGTTTCCTCCGTATCACCGGTGTAAGCCTCCTCTGCCTCGCTGTATTCCAGCAGCTCGCTGATGATAAATATGCGATCCAGGTGGGGGGGAATGTCGATTCCGGCCTTGTCGGCCAGTTGGAGCAGTTCATCGGTGCTTAAACTTTCAAGATAAGGCCTTGAATACCCTGTTTCCATCATACCCGGATCATCATGGAAAAAAGCCCTGCCAATGTCAAGGCTGCGCACGGCAGCCTTTACATCCCGGCCCCTTTTTAGCATCGTCTAAAAAAGGAAGAAGCCGCCGTGACAAACCGCGAACCGATTAGGGAAACCCTGGCGCACCGAAATCCGGAAGGGTTCCTCAGGCGATTCGCCTTACCGGCGCATATAGAAGTTACCGGCTCACGAGGTTTTGGATGGTTTCGGTCGAAAGACCGGTGATTTCGCTAATGAATTCCACCGGGGCGCCTTTTGCCAGGGCATTTTTGGCGACTTCCTCACGGCCTTCCTCACGGCCTTCTTCACGGCCTTCCTCACGCTCAACCACCAATGCGTCTTCCAGCTTCCATTCATCGAATAACATATTGATTACCTCCGAACCGTTTTGTTCAAAAAACCGTCTTAAAATATTATTCGCTATACACCAGCGCACCGCCTTTGTAAGCGC
>JAIRXN010000058.1 GCA_031268245.1 Treponema sp.
TCATTCTTACTCTATACCCGCTGAACCGGTATTCATCGAATTCAGGAATGCTTCATTATTCTTGGATTTCTTCATCTTGTCAACCAGGAGTTCGATGATCTCGATGTCGTCCATGGGGTTAATAACCTTGCGGAGTATCCAAATCTTCTGCAGTTCTTTCTCGGAAAGAAGGAGTTCCTCTTTCCGGGTACCCGACTTCTTGATATTGATAGACGGGAAGAGTCTGCGGTCGGAAATACGCCGGTCAAGGTTGATTTCCAGGTTACCCGTTCCCTTGAACTCTTCAAAGATAACTTCATCCATACGGCTGCCGGTCTCGATGAGCGCGGTGGAAATAATCGTAAGGCTGCCGCCTTCCTCAATATTCCTGGCTGCACCGAAAAAACGCTTGGGCTTATGGAGGGCATTGGAGTCAACGCCGCCTGAAAGGATCTTGCCGCTGGTGGGCACGGTCTGGTTATAGGCCCGGGCCAGCCTGGTGATGGAGTCAAGGAGGATCACTACGTCTTTCTTGTGTTCA
Source organism: Treponema sp. (assembly GCA_031268245.1). Classification (GTDB taxonomy): domain Bacteria; phylum Spirochaetota; class Spirochaetia; order Treponematales; family Breznakiellaceae; genus JAIRNJ01. The sequence goes on from JAIRXN010000058.1 coordinate 521, forward strand.
ACGAGGCGCTTGGCCTTCTCCAAAACCATTTCGGTAACCTGCACATGCCTTGTGGCCTGCTCATCAAAGGTTGAAGAAATCACCTCAGCCCGGACAGTCCGTTCCATGTCGGTTACTTCCTCCGGCCGTTCATCGATGAGGAGCACGATAAGGTACACCTCAGGATGATTCTTGGTGATTGCATTGGCTATCTTCTGCATCATAATCGTCTTTCCCGTCCGGGGAGGCGCCACTATCAGGGCCCGCTGGCCCTTACCGATGGGGCAGAAGAGGTTGATGATTCGCTCGGACACGCCCTCCGTGATGGTTTCCAGATCGAGTTTCTCATTGGGATACAGGGGGGTAAGATTGTCAAACGGAATACGGTTCTGGGCCACCGTCGGATCGTCGTAGTTTACCGTCTCCACCCGGAGCATGGCGAAGAAACGTTCCCCTTCCTTGGGGCTGCGAATCTGGCCGTAGACTGTATCCCCTGTTTTAAGGGCAAAGAGCCGGATCTGGCTGGGGCTTATGTAGATGTCGTCGGGGCCGGGAAGGTAGGAATTCTGAGGGCTCCGCAGGAAACCATAGCCGTCGGGAAGGATTTCCAGTGAACCGTAGGCATAGATAATGCCTCCCCGTTCCGTATGGGCCTTGAGAATCAAAAAAACGATCTCCTGCTTCTTGAGGGCTACCATATCCTCATGAGAAATGTTGTAAGCCGTGGCAAGCTCCCGGAGGTCCACCATGTTGAGCCTGATCAATTCATTGATAACCAGCCGGGGTTTGCCGGAATCTTCACCGGGCCGGGGCTCGGGACGGCCGTAGATATATGGCATGGAAGGCAGATGCACCGGCGGCATTGCGGACATGGGCGGGGCTGCGGATTGATGAACCGCCGCCGCGGGCATCGCCTGAGACGCCTGACCCGGGAAAGCCGCCGCCTGACTTTCCCCTCCCTCCTGGGAACCGTAATACCGGGGACGCCCCGGGCCGCGGCGGGTGCGGACTACAACCTTGCCGGAGTCGTTTTCTTCCTGCGATTCCGCCATTGATTGAACAGTTCCTTCTTTTTCCTGTTCAAAATCCAACATTTCTTCACTCATTTGAATCCTGGGCTTTCTGCCCTTCCTGACTAATGCCATTCATTAACCACCTATGGATTGTTAGATAGTGTCTATCCATAAAGCCGGTTACTTTACGAACAGAACTTTGTATTTATTCGAACCAACAATGCCCGGATTACTTCTTCTGCGGCAGCGGAACGGACAGCATTCCGGTCTCCGGTAAAACGGAAAACCGAAACCCCGCTTTCCCCGCCCCGCAGGGCAGTAGCAATCCATACGGCGCCTACCGGTGTTGCCGAACCGTCGCCCTCAGGACCGGCAAGTCCTGTTACCGCCGCAGCCAGATCCGCTCCGCTTTCCGCAAGAGCGCTTTCCGCCATGGCCAGGGCTGTTTCCCGGCTAACCGCACCATTTGCATTGATTTTTTTTATATCAAGACCCAGCATCCGGGCCTTTGCTTCCACCGTATACGTTACAAAAGAACCCCAGAACACCTTCGAGGCTCCGGGAACTTCTGCAATCAAATTTGCAGCAAGACCTGCGGTACAGGATTCGGCCAGAACCGCCCGCAAGGACAGGGCAGTGAGCCGTTTTACCAGCTCCGCCGCATTATCCATGGTTTCTCTGCAACTCCGCCTTTATTTCTGCCGTAGGTCTCGAAAAAATTTCTACTTCACTCCGATCCAGACCGGTCATACTGCATTGGCCGTCAAACTGTACCCCGTCGGCTATGCGAAGCCGGGCCGCCTTTACATCGCCGTGTACCACTGCACCGCTCATCATATCGATCTTGTCAACCGCATGAACAGCGCCTATCACCGTCCCGTACACGGTAAGGGAACTTACCGAAATAGGGCTTGCCTCTACATAGGCTCCCTTGTCCACAATAAGGGCGCCGGTGGCTTCGATACTCCCCCGGAATCTGCCCTGAATCCGCAATGTTTCCTTAAAACGAAGCGCCCCGTCAAAATTGGTTGTATTCCCCAGGATCACCACCGGGGAATTTTCACCTTTTCTGTCTTTCTTTTCGGTCATTGCCATTAAGCTACTGAACCTCACCCTGATGGAGGAATTTCCGTATCTGGGTCTCAAGCACCGTAAGGCTGGTCTCGTTCTTTTTAAGATCCTCCCACTCACTGATGGTCTCTTCTATCCGGGCGTCCAGTTCCGCAATATGTTTGCGCACCGCCAGAGTCTTTTCCGAAATCTGCCCTACCCGTTCCTTTATGGCCTCAGGATTGTCTTTTACCACGGCGATGAGTTCATCAAGGCCGTCGATACTCTTCACAAAACGTACCAGAGTATTTTTTATATCGGTATTGAGTTCTTCCGCCAGGGAAAGCCTGGATTCCCGCACCGCAATCTGGGCAAAAAGTTCCCGGTTCCGCAATACCGCCTTGATCCGCGCCAAAACTTCGGAAAAATTAAAAGGCTTGGTGATATAGTCGTCAATACCCAGTTCAAAACCGGCAACCTTGTCCTTTACATCATCCAGGGCGGAAAACATGATGATGGGAATCGAAGCGTACTTTTCATCGTTTTTCAGAATTTTGGTCAGTTCCCAGCCGGACATCCGGGGCATAATATTATCGAGAAGTATCAGATCCGGATAGAAACGCTTGAGGCTCTCCAAAGCCTCCACACCATCCTTCGCCTCTTCAACAGTAAAACCTAATTTGGAAAGCATAACTTCAAAGAACTCAAGGTTGAGCTTTTCATCATCCACTATGAGTATCTTTTTTCGGGTATCCATCACATCCATCCTTACATAAGATCGTGAGAAGGGAAGATTTTTCGTACTAGAAACAGTATACGACGAAACAGTCCGATGGTCAACAGGATCAGGGCTATACCCGCAAAAAAGATTCCCAGATAGTCCCCGTGCGGGGTATAGAGGGTGTCTTTATCGTTGACCAGGGGCAGAGAAACGGTAATCCAGGCTTCTTCAAAGGGAGGCGCCATTGCCAGGATTCTGCCCGAAGGATCCAGGCCGCAGGTCTGGCCGGAAGCAGTTGAACGGGCCATAGAACGCCGGTTTTCCACCGCCCGGAACACTGCCATGGAAAGATGCTGGTTCTGGGCCGGAAGGCTGGCAGACCATGCGTCGTTGGAGAGGTTTACGATTAGATCCGCACCGCCCTGCACAAAGAGCCGGGAGAGATAGCCGAAGGAATCCTCAAAACAGATCGGACTTGAAAAGGTAAAGCCGGGCCTCTCTCCTCTTGCGGGAATGGAAAAAACCGTGGTCTCTTTTCCCTTCTCCCAAAAATGGGTATCGGCATTTATCAGGGCATTGTAGATCCAGGGGAGCTGCCTTTCATAGGGAAAATGTTCGGTAAAGGGTACCAGATGGAGTTTCCGGTAACGTGTGGTAAGCTTCCCCTTCTCAAAGAGGAGTACTCCGTTGTAATCCACCCGGTAGTCCTCTTCCATCCTGGGGTTGAGTACAGGATCTTTAACCGCATCGTCGTTACCGATAAGGAAGGGAACATCCTGCCTTGCAAGATAATTCAAAAGCTCTTTTATCAGATCCCAGGAAGAGGGATCGTCCCTGTAGGTTTCATGCCAGTAGATCCGGGGGACAAAGGCGGTTTCGGACCATACCACAAGATCGGGCTTCATCTCTGCGGAGAGGGCCTCATCGGAAAGGCGGCGGAGAACCTGATAGTTCTGCCTGTACTCTTCAATACCGCCCCGCCAGGGATCGGTGTTATGCTGCACCAACGCAATATTGACCTGAGGATACGATGAAAAATCCGCAGGTCTCGTAAAACCGTAGACCAGAGCCGCCGCAAGGAACAGGGCCCAGAGAGAAACGGAAATCCATTCCCGAAAGAAAAAATCCCGCAGGGAACCGCATAATCCGGCAAAACCGCCTTCAAAATTCCATTTTTTAAGGGCTCCGCCCAGCCACACGGAGGGGAAAACAACCAAAGCGGAGACTCCCCAGACCCCGCAGACAGAGGCAATCTGAATCAGCGGGATGACAGTCCACTGAGAGTAGCCTGAAATACCGTAAGGATAGCCCAAAAAGCCTTTTGTCCGGAGGTATTCATAGGCAAGCCAGATAAAAAACTGGACAAGCCAGGCTTTTTTGTCAAAAATCATCTCCGCCAGCTTGAGAAAACCAAAGAGCAAGGCCAGATACACCAGATATATGAGCCCCACGATAAGCCCTGCCAGAGGATGAAAGACGCTGAGCCAGTAATTAAAGAGACCATAGGCGCTGTAACCGTAGAGAGCGCCCCAGAGGATAGCGGCGCCCAGCCCTACCCGGCTTATCAGAAGAAAAACCGGTACATAGGCAATCCAGGCCAACAGGGGAATGCCTTTTTCGACGAGAAGATTGGGGAATGACGCCGCAAAAAGGAGAGAAGCGACGATCATAAGCGCCAGATTGACCATCTGGGCTATAAGGAAACTGTGTCTTTTACCGGCCTTCATTTTCAGCTTTATCCGAATGATCTTGCGCCTGTCTTTCCGAAGCGAATTCGGAGGAGGCATAATCCGGTTCCGCAGCCGCAAACGAAGCCGTGAAAGCGCTCTCAGGATACTCGGGCGCCAAATTCCATACCTCCTGTTTCAATTCCTGCCCGGGCCTGAAAGAAACAATACCATGAGAATGAACGGTAAAAAGCTCTCCGGTTTTGGGATTTCTCGCTTCCTTACGACCCTTACGCACCCTGATTTCAAAAGTACCGAATTTCCGTAATTCAATTACCCAGCGCTGCACGAGAGCCTCTTTCAGCTCATTAATAAAAAGATCAATGATATTTCGTATCTCGCTGCGGTTTATACCGGTCTTGTCATAAATTGAATCGACAATTTCCGCTTTGGTATACTTTCCCGCCGCCACAGAAGCCCCCGGTGGATATCAGGCTGTCTTTATAGAATTAAAAAGCCGCTGCATTCTGGATTTCTTGCGGGCCGCCGAATTCTTTTTGATAATGCCTTTCCCGGCAGCAGTATCGATCCGCTTGATCATATCCTTCAATGCCGCTTCGGCCTCCCCCGTATCTTTCTTCCGGGCGGAAGCCACGAACTTTTTTACACTCGTCCTGACGGCGCTTTTTACCGCCTTGTTCCTGAGCCGGCGCTCTTCGCTTTGCCGGTGACGCTTTTCAGCAGAACTCTTTTTAGCCGCCAAAATAACCCCCAATTATACAAATTAAATAGTGAATTTCTGCAAAACCCGGGCGAATTTTACAGAAGTTCCTGCAGTTTTTCACCCTACGGGCTGCAAAACTACATTTTTTAGAGCTTGCTCTTTCAAAACTGAAGTTTTGAACAGCCTCTGTGTCCTCGTTATAGACAGACCCTGGATAAACAATCACTGAAAGTCTGAAGGACGGCGCTCCGTGCGCTTACATTTATCGCATTCGGCTATATTCTTGACCTTTCCGTTTTCAAAAAGGGTCTTCATCTTGACTTCTCCGCCGCAGGAACAAAAGAATTTCTGGGTGGCGCTGGAAGTACGTGAGTTTTTACTGGCCTGGGCCATGGCTTACTCCTCTATCTGCCGCGTATAACGGCGCATAAAACCGGAGGGAAAGCAACGCCTTCCGTGTTCCGGTCCGGTGGATATAAGATACGATCTATGAGCGTCAATGTCAATTCAAGAAACGGCAGCCTTTACATCCCGGCCCCTTTTTAGCATCGTCTAAAAAAGGGAGAAGCCGCCGTGACAAACCGCAAACTGATTAGGGAAACCCTGGCGCACCGGAATCCGGAAGGGTTCCTCAGGCGATTCACCTTACCGGCGCATATAGAAGTTACCGGCTCACGAGGTTTTGGATGGTTTCGGCCGAAAGACCGGTGATTTCGCTAATGAATTCCACCGGGGCGCCTTTTGCCAGGGCATTTTTGGCAACTTCCTCACGGCCTTCCTCGCGGCCTTCCTCACGCTCAACCACTAATGCGTCTTCCAGCTTCCATTCATCGAATAACATATTGATTACCTCCGAACCGTTTTGTTCAAAAAACCGTCTTAAAATATTATTCGCTATACACCAGCGCACCGCCTTTGTAAGCGC